>CATLBO010000065.1 GCA_949879025.1 uncultured Hungatella sp.
CTTCACATGGCCGTCTGCCAAATCCACTACATGGATATAATCCCTGACACAGGTTCCGTCCGGGGTTTCATAGTCGTTTCCAAAGACTCCCAGACACACCAGCTTTCCTACGGCTACCTGGGTGATATACGGAAGCAGGTTATTGGGGATGCCCTTGGGGTTCTCTCCGATTCTTCCTGACTCATGGGCTCCGATTGGGTTAAAATAGCGGAGAAGCATAACCTGCCACTCTGGGTCAGCCGTGTGAAGGTCTGTCAGAACCTGCTCCAGCATGCCTTTGGTTCTTCCGTATGGATTAGTGATCTCGCCTTTAGGGCATTCTTCGGTAATCGGCACAAATGCCGGGTTGCCGTAAACCGTGGCTGAAGAACTGAACACAATGCTCTTAACATTGTGCTTCCTCATCTCGTCGCACAGGATCAAAGTTCCTGTCAGATTATTATGATAATATTCCAAAGGCTTATACACGGATTCGCCTACCGCCTTTAAGCCCGCAAAATGAATCACCGATTCAATCTTCTCATTGTCAAACACCTGTTTTACTGCCGGCTGATCCAGAAGATCTGTCTCATAGAAGGTTACCTTCTTCCCCGTAATCTCCTCAACTCTGTTTACGGATTCCCTGCAGGAATTGCACAGATTGTCCAAAACAACCACATCATATCCTGCATTCAACAGTTCCACACAGGTGTGGCTTCCAATATATCCGGCGCCACCAGTTACCAAGATTGCCATATGATTTCCTCCATTCTCACATTTCATGAATCACAAATGCCTTCCCCTCTATTATAAAGGGGAAGGCATTGAAATACAATGTTATTTTGTACACTTCACTTGTAATTATTTGCACAGCTTTTTAAACTCATCCGCTACAAACTGTACCTGGGTTCCAACAATAACCTGAACCGAAGTCTTCCCTGGCCGGATAATGCCTGCAATGCCTGCAGACTTGATCTTCTTCTCATCAACAGCCGTATAATCCTTCACTTCAAGACGAAGCCTTGTAATGCAGTTGTCAATGGAGGTTACATTGGCTGCACCACCTACGCCTTCCAGAATAATAGCCGCAACCTGGGTAAAGTCATTATTAGCCAGAACTGCCTTGGTCTCATCATCGTCGTCTTCCCGTCCTGGAGTCTTCAGATCAAACTTGGTAATTACAAACCGGAACACTACATAGTAGATAACGCCAACTGCAAGGCCTACAGGAATCAGAAGCCATGGATTCTGAGCCAGCGGGGTGAAAGAGCTGAGAACCATATCTACTGCACCGCCTGAGAATGAGAAGCCTGCCCGGATGGGAAGCGCCACCGTAATGCCTGCCGTAATGCCTGCCAGAAGAGCATGGACTACGTAAAGGCCGGGAGCCAGGAACATAAATGCAAATTCAATGGGCTCCGTAACACCTGTAAAGAAAGAACAGAATGCCGCAGATACTAAAAGTCCGTAAGCTACCTGCTTCTTTTCTGGTTTTGCGGTCTGGTACATAGCCAGACATGCTGCCGGAAGGCCAAACATCATAAACGGGAAGAATCCTGTCATATACATGCCGGTTTGTCCAAATACGCCTGTATTGCCCCAGAAGTTGCCCAGGTCATTAATGCCTGCCACATCAAACCAGAATACGGAGTTAAGAGCGTGATGAAGGCCGAAAGGAATCAGCAACCGGTTGAAGAATGCGTAAATTCCTGCACCCAGGGCGCCCATACCGATAAATGCCGTACCCATGGCCACCAAAGCGCCATATACCACCGGCCATATGAAAAACAGAATCAGCGCAGCCCCAATGGAATACAGAGCCGTAAAGATAGCAACTGCCCTCCTGCCGCTGAAAAATGCCAGGGCATCCGGAAGTTTTATGCCCTTATACTTATTGTAGCAGGTCGCTCCGATGAGACCGGAAATAATACCTACAAACTGGTTTACGATCTTTCCGAACGCAGGATCAGCCTCTTTGCCTGTAATGCCTGCCACGGTTCCGCTGCTTAACAGAGTGGTAATCATGTACATGGATACTAAGCCTGCCAGACCTGCTGCGCCATCGTTGTCATCGGACATGCCCACTGCCACGCCGATAGCAAACAGCCACGACATATTGTCAATCAATGCGCCGCCTGCTTTAATAAGAAACAGGCCTACACTATAGAGGAATCCTCCCGCCGTAAAGCCCTGAACTTCACCTGCCATGGCTGCCGGCGCCAGTATGTAGCCAACACCCATTAAAATGCCGCATATAGGCAGACATGCTACAGGGAGCATCAACGCTTTGCCAAGTTTTTGGAAATACTTCATCATAATAAAAGCTCCTTTCTTCCGGCCATAAGGCCGTTTGACTATTCTATTTAAACCCGCTGCGGGTCTAAATCATGTTGCCGTTTACTGCCTTTTCCACTTCTTCCAAAGTCTCCCGCTCCCTTTGCCCCCGGGCCGTCACCGTAATCTCGGCGCCGTACCGGGCGTTTAAAGACATCAGTTCAAGAATATTTTCTCCGTCTGCCTCTCTGCCCCCGCAGCAGACGGTCACCTTTGAGCCTCTCAACTTCTGCACCGCCATGACTATTTTTGCCGAGTTTCTGGCATGCAGCCCTTCCAGATCCTTTAATACAAATGTTTTTCTTTCCATACCGTTCACCTGCGCAAACTGCGCTTACAGCGTCCGCAAGCAAATCCCCTGCACTGTCCCGTGCCGGTCTTGCTTCACAGTTCGATGATTGGCTCCAAAGCTTTCACGTCCATGCCGCTATGGCAGACCATGTTAGGGAAGTTGGGAGTGTTGCAGATAACGATAGGAGTGGTTACGTCGTACCCTGCCTCTTTTACTTTTTCCAAGTCCACTTCCACCAGCTTATCCCCGGCCTTCACCCTGTCGCCCTGGGCCACGCAGGCGTTAAAATACTGTCCCTTTAAATTCACCGTATCCATGCCGATGTGAATAATAAACTCCGCACCGCAGTCTGCTTTAATGCTTACTGCGTGCTTTGTCTCAAACATCACCGCCACTTCCCCTGACGCCGGAGCTACGAAAGTCCCCGAATCCGGAACTATGGCCACACCTTTCCCCAGAATCTCCTGGCTGAACGTAGGGTCAGCCACCTGGCTCATGGGAATGGCCTTCCCTGAAACCGGTGCCAGGATCACCTTCTTTTCTTCCTGGCCTCCGCCGAACAATTTCTTTAAGTTTCCAAACACTTAACCGCCTCCTTTTCTTTCCAGGGAGCAGACTTTTGTGCCCCCGCTTCTTTCATTCTCTTTACACCAGCATTACAGGAATACCTCAGGCACGCACCCTCTTAATGTGTACTGCCAGGTACGCCACTTCCTCGTCTGTTACATAATGCTCATAAGATTTCCGAATAAAATCCCGGATCTTCAGACTACACCGATATTCCTCAGGGTAAAGCTTTTCAATCATCTGGCTGAATTCCGGGCTTCCATCATCCAGCAGTTCTTTGCAGTAAATCCTTTCCGCCAGAAACCGTACATGGGTAATCAGTCTTTCGTAGCTAATGGAATTCTCCTCCAGGCCCATCTGGAAATACTCCTCAATAAGGCCTAAGACTTCCTGGATCAGATTGGTAATGTCAATGGTATCCCGCATCTTGATGTTGTATTCCGCATTAACGATATGGAGGGCAATGGAAGCCGCCTCGTCTGGCGGGAACCGGATTCCAATCTTCTTCTCCACTAAAGCTATGGCATACTCTCCCACCAGATACTCCTCTTTATAAAAGCTTTTCACTTCCCGAATCAAAGGATTTCGGAACATCATCTTTTTGCGATAGCGCTCAATAGAAAAATTAATATGATCCGTCAGAGTCAGATAAATGTTCTCGTTCAGTTTCCTGTTGAGTACGTTTCGGGCATAATCAATAATTTCCGCCGAAATCTCCAGGTGTTCCGGAGGTATCTTTTCCAGAAGGTTTCCTAGCCGGCCGGCAGTTCCCGGATTCTCCAGACGGAAAATTTTTTCAATCTTTTCCTGAGGAACCTCCATCCCCTGCTTCATCCGATAGCCGATTCCCCTGCCCATAACCACCACTTCCGTGCCGTCTCCATCCATGGCGCTTATTACATTGTTGTTGATTATTTTTTCAATTCTCATATTACTGTTTTGCACCATATCCCCTGATTTGGGATTTTTTGAAAATAAAAAACCAATTTCGAAATGACAGACTTATATTAAGTGTCATTCAAAACTGGTTTTGCCTGCTCGTCAGTAACAATCCAACTTTTATTCTTTTGTTCTGATATGTATCAGTTTAGCAGATAAAAGTAATTATGTCAATTAGTATTTTATATTTTGTTTATATTTTCTTTATAAATTTTCCGTTAACGGAAAAAATTTCTTTCACAGCTTTAAGCATCAAAACTTTAAAGTGCAAAAGCGTTGACAAATTCTTTTCCATGGCTTAAAATGAGTAAAGCGTTTATTTGCGATTTAAATCAAACTATACATTCAGGAGAGATTGCTGTCATGATTATTATTATGAAACCTAATGCTTCCGACGAAGCAGTTCAAAAAGTAACCCGTATTATCCAGTCCAAAGGGCTTCAGCCTCATCTGTCAAAAGGCGATCAAGTGACCATTGTGGGGGTTGTCGGCGACAAGTCAAAGCTTCATGGCTCCAACATTGAGATCTCTGAAGGTGTGGACAAGATTGTCAATGTTACAGAATCCTACAAACTGGTCAACAAAAAGTTCCATCCTGAAGACTCCACGATTTCTGTAGGCAGCACTGCCATTGGCCCAGGCAATGTGACGGTTATGGCCGGGCCCTGCGCCATTGAAAGCAGAGAGCAGCTTATGGAAACCGCCGCCGCCGTGAAAAAGGCTGGAGCCTCTTTCCTGCGGGGCGGCGCCTATAAGCCCAGAACCTCTCCCTATTCCTTCCAGGGCCTGGAGGAAGAAGGGCTTAAATATATGAAAGAAGCAAGAGAAGCCACAGGCCTTAATGTAATCTGCGAAGTTACCAGCGCCCATGCCATTGAGGCTGCTGTCAAGTATGTGGACATGCTTCAGATTGGAGCAAGAAATATGCAGAATTTTGAACTGCTGAAAGAGGCCGGTAAATCGGGAGTTCCGGTTCTCTTAAAAAGAGGCTTGTCAGCTACTATTGACGAGTGGCTTAATGCGGCGGAATATATTATTTCTGAGGGCAATCCTAATATTGTGCTTTGCGAGCGGGGCATCCGCACTTATGAAACCAGTACCCGCAACACTCTGGACATCAGTGCGGTTCCCGTAATCCGGGCCAAAAGCCATCTTCCTGTTATCGTTGACCCAAGCCATGCCACAGGAGTCCGGGCTTATGTGGAACCTTTAGCCAAGGCTGCCGTGGCCGCAGGCGCTGACGGGCTGATGATCGAGGTGCATCCATGCCCTTCCTGCGCTTTGTCTGACGGCCCCCAGTCACTGACATTTGAACAGTTTGAAACTCTTATGGATGGCTTAAGGCCCTTTGCCGGCCTGATGGGAAGGAGCATGTAATGGATGATTCTTGCGTTGCCTTTATTGGGCTTGGTCTTATAGGCGGCTCCATTGCCCGGGGGATCAAGCGTTCCAGCCCCCATGTTACCATCATGGCATATATGCGCACCAAGACGAAATTGGAGCAGGCTAAACAGGAGGGTATTGTAGATGTGATCCTCGGCGGCATCGGGGATCAGCTGCGGATCTGCGATTTGATTTTTCTGTGTACTCCTGTGGAGTACAATGCAGCTTATTTGGAAAAGATCCGGCCTTATCTGAAGCCTGGGGCTATTGTCACAGATGTGGGAAGTACCAAAGCAGATATCCATAACCATGTCATCCGCCTCGGGATGGAGGACGTGTTTGTGGGAGGCCATCCCATGGCAGGCTCAGAAAAAACCGGGTATGAACACTCGTCTGACCGGCTTCTGGAAAATGCCTACTATATTATTACGCCCACTGCAAAAAGCCCCCAGGAGAATGTTGACCGGCTGGTGGCAGTGGCCTGGGCCCTAGGTTCTATTCCCATTGTTCTGGATTATAACCGCCATGACCAGATTACTGCCGCCATCAGCCATCTTCCCCACATTGTCGCTTCCGCCTTGGTGAACCTTGTCCGGGACAGCGACAGAGAGGATGGGCTTATGAACCGTCTGGCTGCCGGAGGGTTTAAAGACATTACCAGGATTGCTTCCTCTTCTCCTCAGATGTGGGAACAGATCTGCATGACCAACAGCGAAAATCTGGCTGATATACTCAGATTCTATATGGGGGCTCTTGAAAAAGCGCTGACGCAGCTTGAGAAAAAGGATTCTGCGGGAATCTATGAACTGTTTGAAAGTTCCAGAGATTACCGCAGTACGTTTTCTGAAAAAAGGAAGGGGTCTGTCATACCAGATTACAGCTTTACAGTGGATATTGCCGATGAGGTAGGATCTATATCCACTATTTCCGTGATTTTGGCTGCAGGGGGAATCAGCATTAAAAATATTGGTATTAACCATAACAGGGAGCAGGGAGAAGGGGCTCTGCGCATTGATTTTTATGACAGGGAATCCATGGAAAAGGCCTGGGAACGGTTAGGAAAATATCATTATGAGCTAAGCTGCTGACACCTGCTGAATCATATAAGCCCTGCATGCGCCCGGCTGGGGACCCACCGCCGCACATGAAAGTCTGGCGGGTACATTTGGCATCCCTGAATCATGCCGCCTAATCGGCGGCGGGACTTTTAAAGAAACCAGAAAGGCCAAAAACATTATGAAATTTACCAGAGCAAAAAAACTTCATGGGGAGATTGCCGCCCCAGGCGACAAATCCATTTCTCACCGCGGCGTTATGTTCGGCTCCATTGCCCGCGGCACCACGGAAATCCGCCATTACCTTCAGGGGGCTGACTGCCTGTCCACCATCTCCTGTTTCCGAAACATGGGAATTGACATTGAAAATAAGGGGGACTCGGTTCTGGTTCACGGCAAAGGCATGAGAGGGCTTGCCTGCCCCCATGCCCCTTTGGACTGCGGAAACAGCGGAACCACTGTCAGGCTTCTTTCCGGCATTCTGGCGGCCCAGAATTTTTCAGTCACCCTGACAGGAGATTCCTCCATACAAAAACGGCCTATGAAACGGATCATAGAGCCTCTGACGCTTATGGGCGCCTGCATAAAAAGCATACACAGCAATGGCTGTGCGCCTCTGGAAGTCACAGGCAGCCCTCTTATTGGAATTCACTATGCCTCGGCTGTGGCTTCCGCCCAGGTAAAATCTGCCATTCTTCTGGCAGGCCTTTATGCTGACGGGCAGACCAGCGTGACGGAACCTTATTTATCCAGGAATCACAGCGAGATTATGCTTAGGCATTTTGGAGCAGATGTGCATACAGAGGGGACAACTGCCGTTATCTCTCCTGCACAGGAGCTTCACGGAAACCGGATTCAGGTGCCGGGAGACATTTCTTCCGCAGCTTATTTTATCTGCGCAGGGCTTATGGTTCCAAATTCCGAGATCCTGATTAAGAATGTGGGAATCAATCCTACCAGAGCAGGCATTCTTCAGGTCTGCCAAAGCATGGGCGGGCAGATCTCTGTTTTAAATGAAACATGGGATTTTGGGGAGCCGGCGGCGGATATTCTGGTTCGCTCTTCCTCCCTTCACGGAACCGTGATTGAGGGTTCTCTGATTCCTGCTTTAATTGATGAACTTCCTATGATTGCCGCCATGGCCTGCTTTGCAGACGGAAAAACCGTAATCCGCAACGCCGGGGAACTAAAGGTGAAGGAATCCAACCGCATTGAAGTAATGGTTCAAAACCTTTCTGCCATGGGAGCTGATATAACTGAGACAGAAGACGGCATGATAATCTATGGAGGAAAACCGCTCCACGGGGCTGTCATTGAAAGCTGCCTGGATCACCGCATTGCCATGACATTTGCTGTTACCGGACTGTGTGCAGACGGAGAAACCCAAATTCTTGGAGCAGAGTGTGTGAAGATCTCTTATCCCGAATTTTACGAAACCCTGGAAAATCTTATGGAGTAAGTCTCCATGCGCCTGGCTGGGAACGCACCACCTATGAAAGTCAGGCGTGGACATTTGACATACCTGAATTTATGCCGCCTGGCCGGCGGCGGACTTTTATAGCAAGCCAATAAAGAAAGGCTGCTGCTGGAAAATCCTGGTTCTTTCCCTGCAGCAGCCTCTTTTTTAAACTTCTTTCCTACAGCGCCGAATACCCGAATGCATTTACCAAGGCGTCTAATTTCTGCTTCTGCTTGCACAGAGGGCATTCCCGATAATCATAGGATTCGTAATCCGGCAAATCCTTCTTTCCAAATACCGCCTTAATGGGCACTCCGTCCACCTCGTCCACAGCGCCGAAGATTGCCGACACGCCGGTCATGATACCATTGTAATACAGGATGCTTTCAATAACTTTATTTACCGTCAGACCTGTGGTAGCGGAAGATACCAGCACCAGTACATGCTTGTCTTCGATCATATGGATTAAGTTATCCCGGAAAATAATCTGGCTGTTGTTGTTAAACTCAGGCCGAACCACGTAAATGCTCTTATGACGGTTCATGGACATAAAACCGCCTTTTGACAGCTCGTCAGACAAAAATGCCCCGATTACCTCCATCCCTTCCATACACACGATGGTATCCACAACCGTATCAAAGAGATATAAACCTGCCATAACCTTGGCAATGGCTTTGGCTTCGCTGGTTCTGCTTTTAAGCATGGTCAAATCCAGATAATAATTGATGTGGGCATGGTTAGTAGCAAAATGACCCGGGATTACCCTCATCTGGGCTGTGGTGCCGACTGTTCCGATTTTTCTTATTCTGGTCTTCATATAGCAAAATCCCCCTTGTTGGTTTATAAGCACTCCCGGGGGCTGTCCGCCTGTAAATTCAGCCTCCCCAAATGCCCTTTGCGTATTTTTTAATCGTCCGCTGTGAATATTATACTAGATTTCCCTAATTCACACAACCATTTTCACTATGTTTCTATATAGAGATTGTAAGAAACAGATACTCTTTACACGCCAATGGCTGTCCCATCGATCACCTTATCGCTTTTCAGCAGGATTTTATAGAGCAGAAGCTTTGCCAAAAGCCGCCGCTGCTTAATAGCTGACATGCTCTTATAAAGGAAAAAGAGAGGCCTTCCGGGCCTCTCTGGATATTCTTCTTCCCCTTGGCAAAACGCCTACAGTTCCGCCGTAACAAAAATATCATAGATAGCCTTAATGGCTGTCTCAAAGTCAGCGTTTTTCACGCCGATGATAATGTTCAGTTCACTGGAACCCTGATCAATCATTTTTACATTAACCCGGGCATGGGCCAAAGCGGAAAAGATCCTGCCCGCAGTCCCTCTGGTGGCCTTCATGCCCCGTCCCACCACGGCAACCAAAGCCAGGTCCGACTCCATCTCCACAAAATCCGGCTCCACGGCCCTGTGAATTCCTGCAATCACAGACTGCTCATACTCTTCAAACTCTGACTGATGGACAAATATGGTCATGGTGTCAATGCCTGACGGCATATGTTCAAAGGAAATACCGTTGTTCTCAAATACCTGCAGCACTTTTCTGCCAAACCCAACCTCGGAGTTCATCATGGCTTTCTCCACATTGATGGAGCAGAACCCCTTCTTGCCCGCAATCCCGGTTATGGTAAATCTGGGCTTCCTGCAGGTGCTTTCCACAATCAAAGTGCCCTTGTCATCAGGACGGTTGGTATTGCGGATATTAATGGGGATTCCCTCTTTGCGCACCGGGAAAATAGCGTCTTCATGGAGGACGCTGGCACCCATGTAGGCCAGTTCCCGAAGCTCCCGGTAAGTAATGGTCTCAATTACCTGAGGCGATTCCACGATCCTGGGGTCAGCTACCAGAAAGCCTGACACGTCTGTCCAGTTTTCATACATGTCGGCATGGATGGCTTTGGCCACAATGGAGCCTGTCACGTCAGAGCCGCCTCTGGAAAAGGTTTTTACCGTGCCGTCCGGCTTTGCCCCGTAAAACCCGGGAATTACCGCCTTCTCAATGTGTTCCAGCCTTTCGGACAGTTCCTTGTCCGTAGCCTCCCCATCAAAGATTCCGTTTTCATCGAAAAACACTACTTGGGCAGCATCTACAAACTCATATCCCAAGTACTCCGCCATAACTAAGCCGTTTAAGTACTCGCCTCTGGAGGCGGCGTAATCCCGCCCTGCTTTTGCCAGAAAATTCTCTTCAATCCTGCCAAATTCATGATCCAGATTCAGGTTTAAATCCAGCCCGTCAATAATGTCTTCGTATCTTTTTTTGATTTTCTCCAGGATTTTCTTATAAGAAGCCCCTGTAGAAGCCGCATCATAGCACTCATATAAAAGGTCTGTCACCTTTTCGTCCTTGTCGTTGCGCTTTCCTGGCGCAGAGGGGACTACATATCTTCTGGACTTGTCAGAGCGGATGATCTCGCCTGCTTTCTTAAATTGTCTTGCGCTGGCAAGGGAACTGCCGCCAAATTTCACTACTTTCTTCATCATGTCCTCCCTTTTGCCCATGGCTAAAACAACACAGCCATTTCTTTCCGGACAGATTCTTCGCAGGATCTCATGGCCAGAATCGTCTTATCCATCAGTTCCTCCAGAGTCCATCCCAGACGTTCTGCTCCCTGGGTGATTACTTCCCTGGAACAGCCTGCTGCAAAACGCTTATCCTTAAACTTCTTCTTCAGGCTGGAAACTTCCATGTCCATAACGCTTTTAGAAGGACGCATCTTGGCTGCCGCCCAAATGAGCCCGGTCAGCTCGTCTGCCGCAAACAGGATCTTCTCCATCTGATGTTCCGGCTCCACGTCACTGCACAGGCCGTAACCATGGCTGCATATGGATCGGATCATATCCTCAGATATCCCTGCCTCTCTTAAAAGTTCCGGCGCCTTTTTACAATGTTCTTCAGGATACTGTTCAAAGTCAATATCATGAAGCAGCCCTGTTTGTCCCCAGTACTCCTCATCGCCGCAGCCCTGCTCTTTTGCATACCATCTCATAACCCCTTCAACCGTAAGGCCGTGAAGAATGTGAAACTCTTCCTTATTATATTTGCGCAGCAGGTCAAGAGCCTGCTGTCTGGTTAATACCGCAGTCATAGTCTGCCTTCCTCCTTGTTCATCCGCTGCAGCAGTTTCAGACGCCTTAAACTGCCGCAATCCGGTTCTTACAAGTTTATATCATATTTCTTTATGCCTTTCAAGATAAATCTGTCAAAGAAAGGACACAGCTTATCTGTGCACTGGGAACACCTTAAAGCCATATTGGAGCCTTCCCAAAATCTTTCCGGATATTTAAACACGTAAATTTCCCACATGCCCCACACTGCCAGGGCCGTAATAAACAGGGAGCGGGGATAAAATCCGTCTATGTACACCATAGGGGCAAACATCATCAGATGATCCCAGTTAAAAATCCGGCAGGTAGTACAGCACCGGTTTCCCATGATAAACCGGAATGGACAGATGATCACCACACACACCAGGTCACATACATAAAAGGCAGCGCTTGCCATGAACAGGAGGGCATCATCCAGAATGCCCTTCCTATGGAGAATTCCCATAATAGATGTCAGGGCAAACCATAGTGCAAAAACCTTCCCTGCCCCTTTTGCCGCCTGTTTCATGTAATCTTTCAATGCTTGTTCCTGATCCTGTCTCCCTGCAGGCTTAAAATATTTCAGGAACACTTTATGGGAGCCCAGAGCCAAGCCTGCATTTACGGGAATCAGCTGGAATGCCATGTCCGCCATCCAGATTCCCCACAAAATATGCAGCACGGAAAATTTCCTGAAAAAATTTTCTCCCTGCAGGATGTCCAACTCTTCCGGATTATGAAAAAACAGGAACAGGCAGCCTGCAAAAATCAGGCAGCGTCCTGCCAAACGTGCTGTGTAGGCTTTTCTGACTCTTGACATGGAAATCCTCCTATTCCCTGACCACTCCTGAGGCTCTGGCGGCTTCCCCTACACGTTTTGCCACATGTTCTGCCACTCTGGGGTCAAGGGCAGAGGGGATAATGTATTCGGCCTGCAGTTCTTCAGGCGTCACCAGCTCTGCAATAGCCCGTGCCGCCGCCAGCTTCATGTCATAGTTAATGTCTCTTGCCCCTGCATCCAATGCCCCTCTGAAAATCCCGGGGAACGCCAGCACATTATTAATCTGGTTTGGAAAATCAGAACGTCCTGTTCCCATTACCTTCACGCCGGCAGCCATTGCCTCATCGTACATAATCTCAGGGACAGGATTTGCCATGGCAAACACAATGGGATCTTGGTTCATGGTCTTTATCATATCTGCCTTTAAGGCTCCCCCTACGGAAACCCCTACAAACACGTCAGCGCCTTTCAGGGCATCTGCCAGGCCTCCTCTTAAGTCCTCCTTATTGGTAATATCACAAAGCATCTTTTTGTGATCCGCAATGCCAATGCCTCTGTCTTTGTAAAGAATGCCGTTTTCGTCGCAGGCAATAATCTGTTTTACTCCGGCGGTAATCATCATTTTTATGATAGCTGTTCCGGCAGCCCCTGGTCCGTTGACCACCACTTTAATATCCTCAATCTGTTTTCCCACTACCTTCAGGGCATTAAGCAGGGCTGCCGTAACCACAATGGCCGTGCCATGCTGATCATCATGGAAAACCGGAATATCCAGCTCCTCCTCCAGCCTGCGTTCAATCTCAAAACATTTAGGTGACGCAATGTCTTCCAGGTTTATTCCACCAAATACAGGGGCAATCTGCTTCACTGCACGGATAATCTCCTCTGTGTCCTTGGTGTCAAGGCAAATGGGGAACGCATCTACTCCTCCAAACTGCTTGAACAAAACAGCTTTGCCTTCCATAACCGGAATGGCTGCTTCTGCGCCGATATTTCCCAGTCCAAGAACCGCAGTGCCGTCTGAAACCACCCCTACCAAATTGCTTTTGGCAGTGTATTTGTAAACATTCTTTTTATCCTTGTAGATCTCTTTGCAGGGTTCTGCAACCCCTGGAGTATATGCTATACTTAAATCATCCCGGTTCTCCAGCTTTACCTTGCAGACTACCTGAATCTTTCCGCCATGTTCCTGGTGCAGCTTTAATGCCTCTTCGTAGTAATTCATAGGTTGATTTCCTCCGTTATTGTCTTCTTTTCCCATTTCGGGCGTTTCCGGTTAAATTTTACCAACATTCCAGGAAAAAGTAAAATACTTTGTGCCAGAATGCATTCTATTGCTCTCCCATGTCTAAAATCAAATACTGCCATCCTGCCAGGCAGATCTCTTTGCCTTTGGCTTCAAGGAAATTCAGATTGTTAATCAATACTTTTTTATAATTTTGTGAAAGCCTTACATTCTGGGGCTGTTCCTGAAAATTTCCCATAATCAGAAGCCTCTGCCTTTCCCCCATACGGAAATAAGCCATAAGATTTTTCTGTTCACGCAGGAATGGAATGCAGGCGCCGTAAATCAGGCTGTCCTCATACCGGGGATCTTTTCTCAAGGCAATCAGGCTGCGGTAAAATTCCAAAACCGAATCTTTTCTTCCTGCCTGCTCCTTAACATTGATGGTGTCATAGTTGGGATTTTCTTTTAACCATGGAGTCCCCTCTGTAAAACCGGCATGAGGCCTGCTGCTCCACTGCATAGGCGTCCTGGCGTTGTCACGGCTGTAGCCTTTTATGGCCTCCAGGGCCTCTTTCTCTGTCAGCCCTGCCTCCACAGCTACCCGGTACTCTTCCAGAGTTGAAATATCATCTATCTGGCCTATGGATTGAAAATCCACATTTTCCATGCCGATTTCCTGCCCCTGGTAGATAAACGGAAGCCCCCGAAGCATAAAATATAAACCGGCCAGCATTTTTTTTGATGCCTCACAAGCCTGTCTTTTAGGCAGATAATGGCTTACTCCCCGAGGTTCGTCATGGTTTTCAATGATATTCGAATAGAACCCTGTCTGTCCGATCTTTTCCTGGGCATTAAAGCACCCGTTTTTGTAGTCTTCCGCCGTTATCGGCCGGTTGTCGTACCATCCATTTGGGCTTCCTCCTATAATTGTTTCATTAAAGTCAAACATGCTGGAAAAATATCCGTCTTCCCCTATAAATGCCTGGATTTCTCCTGGTTTATCATTAAAAACCTCTCCAACTGTAAAAGCATGGTGCTTCTTAAAGGTTTCATCCCGCATTTCTTTCAGAAAATCCCCAATACCGTCTGCATCTTTGAGCATCTCTCCAGGATTCACCAGGCCGTCGGGCCGATCTGCCGGATAATCAGCCATGGGAAGCGCCTTTTTAATATTGATAATCGCATCCAGGCGGAACCCTGCTACCCCTTTTTCCAGCCACCAGTTTATATTCTTATATATCTCCTGGCGCAGTTTTGGATTCTCCCAGTTTAGATCCGGCTGCTTTTTATGGAACATGTGAAGATACTGCTTGCCTGTCCCCGGAAGCGGCTCCCACACAGAACCTCCGAAGTAAGACCGCCAGTTGCAGGGGCGCCCTTCTGCTTTGTCTGTCAGATAGAAAAATCTGCCGTACTCCCCTTCTGGATCGGCTATGGCCTTTTGAAACCACTCATGCTCATCGGAACAATGGTTAATCACCAAATCCATGAGAATATACATCCCACGTTTTTTTGTCTCTGCTAAAAGCCGATCCATATCTTCCATGGTTCCGAATCTTGGGTCAATCTGATAGTAATCCGATATATCGTATCCCTGATCCGCCAGGGGAGACTGGTATATTGGTGAGATCCAAATAATATCTGCCCCCAGATACTGGAGGTAATCCAGCCTTTGGATAATGCCTGGAATATCTCCGATACCGTCTCCGTTTGAATCATAAAAGCTTTTGGGGTAAATCTGATATGCAACCTTATTGTGCCACCATTCTTTTTTCATCACTGCACCTCTCCTCTCATTGCTTTGGTCTTTTGCCGCTCTGCTGTTTTTGGCTCTTCGGTTTATATCCATTAAAGCACATTGAATAATAATGTCAATCCTTATGTTCCTATACGCCAATAAAATAATATTGAAAAAGGGATTGAACTGCACAATGTGGTAACGTATAATTCAACTATTACATCTGAAATCTATATTCCGTTTAGGCAGGCAGCAAAGTCTTTGGCTTTGCGGGAGCCAGAAGCCGGCGGAAATGAAAGGAGTACTGCTATGAAAAAAATTATGCTTAAAGACAGCAGTATGCAGCTGCCTCTTATTGGCCTGGGATGTATGAGAATTCCTGCCCTTAAGACAAAGGAGGCTGTCCGGAATCTGGTGGATGCTGCCATGGATGAAGGGATCACCTTTTTTGACCATGCGGACATTTATGGCGGCGGGGAGGCCGAATCTCTTTTCGGAGCTGCGGTGAAAGGGATAAGCCGGGGTTCTATGATCATTCAGACGAAATGCGGCATACGGCCTGGGGTATGTTATGATTTTTCCAGAGATTATATTCTTCAATCTGTGGAGGACAGCTTAAAGCGGCTGGACATGGATCACATCGACATCCTTCTCCTTCACAGGCCTGATGCCCTGATGGAGCCGGAAGAGGTGGCAGAAGCTTTTGACAGGCTGGAAGCTCAGGGTAAAGTCCGGTATTTCGGGGTCAGCAACCAGAATCCTTTCCAGATTGAACTGCTGAACCGTTACTGTAAAAACAGGATCATCCTTAACCAGCTGCAGTTTAGTATCGCCCACTGCACTGCCGTGGATTCCGGTCTGAACGTGAATATCAGCAATGAAGCAGGCGTTATGCGGGATGGAGGAATTCTGGACTACTGCAGGCTGAATGGAATCCGGATTCAGGCCTGGTCCCCGTTCCAGTACGGCATGTTTCAGGGAACTTTCCTGGGAAATGAAAAATTTCCCCAACTGAACCGTTATATAACAGAACTGGCGGAAAAATACCAGGTGACAGACAGCGCCATTGCCGCAGCCTGGATTATGCGGCATCCGGCTGGAATCCAGACTATAGCAGGCAGCACCAGCACGCAGAGAATCCAGGATATTGCCAAAGCCTGTACTATAGAACTGACCCGTCAGGAATGGTATGGACTTTATATGGCAGCGGGGAAGCAGCTTCCGTAAGCAGAAGTCGCTATTTTTTATAAAAATGCAGGTTTTTTGAAAAAAATACATGTAATTCTCAGCCAAATTCTCAGCCAATGCATCAAAACAAATTGACATTTTTTTTAATACCATTTATGATGAAATTATCTAAAAATTATCAATTTTTCATCTAAGGGGGACAACTAAATGAAAGACCTTTCAAGAAGAGACTTTCTAAAAGGCGCTTTAGCAGGCACTGCTTCCATGGCGGCAATGGGCATTCTCGGCGCCTGTTCTACAGACACCGCTGGCACCGCTTCCACAGAGGCATCTTCTGCAGAAACCACTTCTTCAGAAACCACTGCTGCAGAACAGTCCACAGCAACGGAAAGTTCAGGCGGTATCTACACTCCCGGTACCTATTCTTCCCAGGCAGAAGGTATCGGCGTCATTACGGTTACCATGACGTTTGATGAGAACAGCATTACTGACATAGTCCTGGATCTGTCCAGTGAGACGGCAAATATCGGCCAGGCGGCTGAAGAGGAACTGAAAGCGGCCCTTATGACGGCGCAAAGTTCCGAAATTGACGCCATAGCCGGCGTTACCATCACCACCACTGCCGTTTCCAAGGCAGCTGCCAAATGTATTGCCCAGGCAAAGGGCGAAATTCCCATTGAGGTTATTACTGAAAATTCGGAAGAAAGCGACGGAGACTGGCTGGGCAAAGAGCCGGAAATTTCTGACAGCGATATTACTGCAGAATATGAAACGGAGATCCTGGTTATCGGCTGCGGTACAGGCGGCATGTTCACCATTGCAGCGGCAGCAGAGGAGGGGGCCAAAGTTATCGGCATTGACCGTTTCACTACAGGCGTAGGTATCCGCGACGATCTGGCTGCCATTGACTCCCGGTATCAGAAGGAATGGGGCACTAAAATCAATAAATTCGATTACATAACCATGGCTACTCAATATGCTGCCGGCCACATTAACCAGGAACTGGTGCGCTTGTTCTGCGATGAATCCGGTTCTGCCATTGACTGGTACGGCGACCGCCTGGCGGAGCGGGGAGTGGAATTGTGGCATGAGTCCGGCGATTCCGTAGACGAGGCCCGCTATGAGCACTTTGCCACCGGCCACTCGCCCAGATGGGCCGGAAGCGATGACGGCCAGGGCAATGAACTTGACGGCAACAAAGTTCTCTATGATTATGCCCTGGGCCTTGGCGCACAGTTTGATTACAACACGAAAATGATCAAACTGACAAAAGACAATGGCCGTGTTACTGGCTGCATTGCTATAAACGGAGAAGACAAATACGTCCGCTACACTGCTTCCAAAGGCGTGGTAGTATGTACAGGCGGCTATTCTTTAAATTATGAGATGATGGAAGCCCTTCAGCCCTGGAACCTGCGCATTATCGGCCGCAACGGCTCGGAGCCGGGAGCGTTCGGTGATGGCATCAAAGCCTGTCTGTGGGCCGGGGCAAAGATGGATGAGACCCATTCCATGATGATGTTTGACCGCTGTGCTCTGCGCCCTGACCAGGAGACAGGAGCTGAAACCGCCAAAGCAGGGGATAACGGCTTCTTCTGGATGGGTTCCCAGCCATGGCTTAAGGTCAATGCGGACGGAAAGAGATTCTTCAATGAGTCCGGCACATATGAGGGAATCCTTCATGCCGACGAATACCAGAAAGGCCACTGCCACTATACTTTGTTTGACAGCAACTGGACTGCCTATGCACAGCAGTTTAAAATGCATGGCTGCTCCCGCCTGTATCCCTTTGAAAACGGTGCAGACCCCAACATTCCTTACCAGGCTATCGAAAACGGCATGCTTCCCGGCCTCATTGAAAGCGGCTTTGTAATGCAGGCTGACACCATTGAAGAACTGGCTGAGAAACTGGGGCTTCCTGCAGATCAGCTTTCTGCAACCGTAAAGCGCTACAATGAGCTGGCACACGCCGGAGAAGATACAGATTTCGGCAAGGAAGCTTTCCGTCTGACTCCTGTAGATCAGGCTCCTTTCTATGGTGCAAAGAATACCGGATATGTTCTGTGTACCATGGATGGAATCCAGATTGATACAAACATGAATGCCATTGACACGGAAGGCAGCCCCATTCCCGGACTGTACGTCGTAGGCAATGACAGCGGCTGTTATTTTGCCAACACCTATCCCAACCTGTCCACCGGAATGGCCTGCGGCCGCACTGTCACATTTGGACGGTATGTGGGAAAATACTTGGCGAAACTGTAAAACTGCTGCATCTTTGTTTTTGTGCCGCAGGGCGCTGCCATAAACAACGATGTACTGTAAGACTCCGGCAGATGCACACAAAATACTAAAAGGGCCTTTAAACGCCCCATGGATCGGGATTGCCGATCCTGTCCGCAGATGTTGGTACCTTAACGAAAAAATCGTGCAGAAAGCGGATGAAAATTCACCGCTCTCTGCACGATTTTTATTTCCCTTTTCAAGCTTGTGTCCTGCAGGCTTCTTTCCTCTTTTATGCTTTCTTTCCAAATCCCTCTCTCAGCTTATTTTTAAGATACTCATACCTCTGCCGCTTCTCCTCCTTGCCGAAATGTACTTTGCGGAACTGTTCTGGATTATTCTCATAACATAGAACCTCATCTCCAAACTGCTGGCTGGTAAGATCAAATACACAGTCTCCTACCACATTATAACAATGGTAATTTCCGCCTGGGCGGAGTATCCCATAAACCTTTCCGCCGAATAAGTCCTGAGCAAGAAAGGCCGTAATGGAGCACTGGCCCAAGGTCCTGTTTTCCATACTCCACTGGCCCCGCAGCCTGGGCGCACAGGTATATTCGCACCAGATGTCCCAAAGCGCATCATACAAATCCCTTGGCGTATGAATCCCTTCATATTCATCTGAAATTACCGGCACATCTCCATGGTTCCAACCATAAAATCCATAATCCATTTGGTTTTATTCCTCCTTTATAATGTCCGCAGCGGTATTTCATCCCTCTGCTCCAGCCGATCTCTAATCAGCATCTTCTGCCTTCTGTTTCCCTTGGAATTCCCGAAATGCATCCACAATCAGCTGATGATCCTGGCCGTGAGACAGGCCGGACACGCAGAAGACGCCAACCCGCATTCCGCCTATAAGGATTGGGAAACTGCCGCCGCAGATGGCATACTCCTCATCCTCCACATACCTGTCATACTTCTTCTTTTCCTGGTACATGGCCCACAGATAGTAACCGGAATGTCCAAAAGTTTCCACTGTTTTCTCCTTGCGGGAAAGCCATCTGTCTTCTTCCCTGCCATCCATCACGTACTGATAAATCCGCAGTCCATTCACCACTGCCCGAATCCCTACGCTGCCCAGCTTCTCTTCCTTTACCCGCCTGAGAATGCTTTCTCCAATGTCGTGGAGATCCTCATGGGACAAATGATCAAAAGACAGTTCCTTTTCCAGCTTCAGTAATTCCTCTGTCATGCTTTTCTCCTCTCTCTGTTTCCGCATTTTTCCTTTTCGAAATACCTTTATCCCAGCCCCTTAATGGCATTCTCCATAATCTCAATCTGAGTGATGGTCTCCTCAGGCTTTACCAGCTGCTCTTTTCCCTTCATAATGGTTTCGTAAAGGGCATCGTAATAGCGGCCATAGTCGCCTGTAATGGTAGGTACCTTTTCCTCATGATAAATCCCCTCATCATCATAGTAGATCAAAGTCCCGTACTCTGACGGCTTATCTTCTCCGAAT
>CATLBO010000066.1 GCA_949879025.1 uncultured Hungatella sp.
GGTACTGCGGCACGCCTCTGAAATATTCGTTTTCAGAGGCAAACCACGTAAAGTCCGTAACCATTGGAGAACTGAAAGAAAAAGGGGATCTTCAGATCCGCACAGAAAAGCTGGTTCCCTTTCACGAACTGAGGGAACTAAAGGGAATGTATGAAGAGCTGGCCAATAGAAAAAACTATGAGGGAACAAAGACAGATGATTATATCCATATTACACTTACAGATGAAGAGGATATTCTGGATGCAGTTGGAAAGCTGCGGGTGATTTATCCGAATCTGATGAAGCTGGATTACGATAACAGCCGGACGCGGGGAAACCAGCAGATTACCGGCGGGGAATTGACAGAAACACGGACCCCATTAGAGATGATTCTTGAATTTTATGAAAAACAAAATAACCGGCCCATGAGCGAGAAACAGGAAGAGCTGGTAAAAGAACTGATGGAGAAAATCTGGGAGGACAATAAATGAGGCCGTTAAAGCTTGTTTTGTCGGCATTCGGCCCTTATGCAGGAAGGGCCAGCCTGCTTTTGGAAAAGCTGGGAAACAGAGGACTGTATTTAATTACCGGAGATACTGGGGCAGGAAAGACAACGATTTTTGATGCCATTACTTATGCGCTGTATGGGGAGGCCAGCGGGGAAAGCAGGGAACCTTTTATGCTGCGCTCTCAGTATGCTGAACCTGGCACCCCTACTGAAGTGGAACTGACCTTTTCCCATGGAGGAAAAGAGTATGTGATAAAACGAAACCCGAAATATCTGCGTCCGTCAAAGCGAGGCGGAGGAATGACAGAAGTTCTCCCGGACGCACAACTTGCCTGTCCGGACAGGCTTATTACAAAAAAGAGAGAAGTGGATGCTGCCGTCATAGAAATTCTGGGTATTGACAGAAACCAATTTTGCCAGATTGTCATGGTTGCCCAGGGAGATTTCCGGAAACTGCTTTTGGCAGACACAAAGCAGCGGCAGGAGATTTTTCGAAAGGTATTTCAGACCCACCCGTACCAGATGCTTCAGAGACAGATAAAAGATCTGGCAGGCAAAGCATACGGTCAGTGCCAGGATGCCCAAAAAAGCGTCCGCCAGTATGTCCAGGAGATTGTGTGCCATGAGGAAGACCCGTGTTTTCAAGATGCAGTAAAGGCCAGGGAAGGAAAACTTCCCATAAAAGATACAATGGAACTTGTGGAAAAGCTGGAGGCCCAGGATGCCATGGAGGAAGAGCGGATCGGAGAAGAACTAAGACTTTTGGATCAGAAGATGGCTGAGGCAAATGAGCGGCTGGGCAAAGCCGACCAACAGGAGAAAGCCAGAAAGGCGCTGGAAGACATAAGGCGTGAGGAGGAGGAAAACCGCATACGGCTTAAGGAAAAGGAGGAAGCTTTTCGCCGTGAAGAGGACAACAAAGGAAAGCAGGAGGAACTTAAGAGACGGTGCGCACTCTTAGATCAGGAACTGCCGGAGTATGACAGATATAGAAAGCTGGAAGAAGACATAAGCCTTCTGGAAGACCTTGTGAAAGACGGCCAGAAGAAAGCAGAGGAACAGGAACAGACAGCAGAACAGTGGAGCCGGCAGCTGGAAAGCATGAAAAAGGAACAGGCTGCTTTATCCGGAGCCGGAGAGCAGAAAGAAAAGCTGATCCGCAGCAGGGAAAAGGCGGAAAAACGGAAGGAAAATTGTGTAAATCTGGAAGAGGCCAGAAGGCAGGAACAAGAAACCATTGTTAAGCTGAAAAAAGCAGAACAAGATTTTTACAAAGAGGAAGCCAAACAGGAAAGGCAGGAAGAACTTAAGAAGCAGTGTGCGCTTCTGGATCAGGAACTGCCTGAGTATGATAAACTGGACGGGCTTTTAAAAGAAGACAGAAAATGGGCAGAAGAATTAGAAAAGCTGCAGAAAGATAAAGAGAAAAAAAGGCAGGAGACAGAAGAACTAGGCCTGAGCCTGGAACATGACAGGAAAGAACAGGCTGCTTTGTCCCATGCAGGAGAACAGAAAGAAAGGCTGCTCCGTTTAAAAGAAAAAGCCGAGAAGTACAGAGCAGACAGCGAAAGCCTGGAAAAATTCCGAAGCCTGGAGCAAAAAGAAACAGCGCTTTTAAAAAAGCTGGAACAGGAATTTCAGACAGAACAGAACAAGACAGCCAGACAGGAAGACATAGGACGCCAGCTTGCCCTGCTGGAGCAGGAATTTCCCAGATATGATCAGATAGAGGAAATAAAAAAAGAAATCCGGAAATTGGAAGAAACGCTGGACAGGGATCAAGAGAATGCAGAGAAAAAGCAGCAGAGAAATAAAAAGCTTCAGGAACAGTTAAGCAGCCTGAAAAAAGAAAGAGATTCGCTAGCCAGAGCAGGAGAAAGAAGGGAAAGGCTTCTTGGGCAAAAGGCCAAAGAAGAAGCATACCGTGAAAACATAAAGAAGCTGTGGGCAGATGCAGAGATATTTGGGACTCTTCAGGAAGAGCTTAAGAAGCAGCAGAACCTGTTCCAAAAGGCCCAGGAACATGCCGAAACTCTGGAAAAGATTTATTCTCAGATGAATAAGGCTTTCCTGAACGGACAGGCAGGGATGCTGGCCAAAGGGCTGCAGGAAGGTGAAGCCTGCCCAGTGTGCGGGGCTACCCACCATTTACACCTTGCCCGGATTCCGGCAGAGGTGCCAGGAAAGGAAGAGCTGGAGCAGGCAAAGAGCGATTATGAAAAGGCAGCGAAGCTGGCCCGCAAAGCCAGCATACAGGCCGGCGGCATAAACGGCCAGGTATCCCAGCAGGAGGCACAGGTAATAAGGCAGGCAGAGACGCTGTTTGGACATGGGGACATTCACAAAGCAGGGCAGCAGGCCAAAGGACAGATTGGCATATGGAACGAAAAACTGGAACAGCTGGAAACGCAGATCAAGGAAGAGGAAGAAAAGGAAAAGCAGAAACAAAGGCTGGATCAGAGAATCAATGGATTAGAGGAACAGGCAGCAGCGCTGGAGCCGGAAGTTTCAGCATTAAACCAGCAGATCGCCAAGAACGAAACCCGCAAACAGGCTTTGCTTGATCAGGCGGACAGCCTTTCTAAAGAACTGCACAGTGAAAATAAGACGGAAGCAGAAAACCAGACAAAAGCATTGGCCAGGGAACAGGAAATGCTGAGAAAGTCTTATGAACAGGCACAAAGCGCTTACTTGGAATGCAGCAGAAGGGAAGAAGATTTAAGAAAGCGTATAGAATTTTTACGGGAGCAGCTGGCTGGTACGGAATATTTTGAGAAGACACAAGAATCGCTGCCAATATTAGAAGCAGAGATCAAAGAATTGAAACGCAGGCTTTTGGAAGAAGAACGGAAAGCAAAACGGAAACAGGAACTGGACAGGCAGATCCTCAGCAAAGAAGAGACAGCCAATGAATTGGAAGTGCAGCTTCAGGCATTAAAAGAAAAAGCAGACGCTGCAGAGCGAAAAAAAGAGAATCTTTCCGGACAGATTGAGATGCTGAGAAGAAATCTAAGCTATGGCTCCAGAGACCAGGCGGAGCAGATTAAGACAAGGCAGAAAACAGAGCTGGAGGCGCTTAAGAAAGCGTATCAAAATGCGGAAGATGCCTATAAGCGTCATACAAAGGCAAGGGAAGCCCTGGCGGTTCAGATAGAATCGCTGGAGCGCCTCCTGGAAAAACAGGAGTATATTGACAAGACAAAAGAACAGATACAGGCATTAAAAGAAACTATAGCAGAATTAAATATGCAGATTGAAAAGGAGCAGGAGAAAACCTGCCGGAAAGAGCAGCTGGATGCACAGATCCCAAAACAGGAGCAGGCTGCCAGGCGGCTGGAAAGGGAAAACCGGGAATTAAGGGAGAGGATTACATCAGACAGAACAAAGAAACAGGCTTTGGAAAAACAGAGACAGGCTTTGGGGGAGAAACTTCATTATGGGAATAAAGAAGAAGCCAGACAAGAGAAAAACGCATGGATAAGCCAGCTGAACTGTCTTCAGAAGGCGCATAGCCAGGCAGAAGAGGCATATCAGCAGTGTTTCAACAGACAGACAGAATTAAAGGGCCGCATAGACTCCCTTACAGAGCAGCTGCAGCATGAGGAACTGATCCATAAAGAAGAGGAGCTGGAAAGGCAGAACCAACTGGCAGAAAGAAAACAGAAAATCAAAGAAACAGAACACATGGTACGCTTCCGCAGGAGCACTAACAAAAATATTCTGGCGAATATCCAAAAGAGGTCAAAGGATTTAGCTGCATTGGAGGAAAACTATGAATGGCTGTCCAACCTGTCGGATACAATCAATGGTGATCTCAACGGCAAAGGAAAAATTATGCTGGAGACTTATATCCAGACAACGTATTTTGACCGGATTGTCCGCCGGGCGAATTTAAGGCTGATGATTATGTCAGGGGGCCAGTATGAATTTAAACGCCTTGTAGGGACAATCAGCAACAGAAGCCAGGGAGGGCTGGAGCTGAATGTGGTGGATCATTATAACGGCACAGAACGCAGCGTAAAAACCCTGTCTGGAGGAGAGTCGTTTATTGCCTCCTTGTCTCTGGCTCTGGGTCTGTCAGAAGAGATCCAGTCTTCGGCCGGCGGAATACAGATCGATACTATGTTTGTGGATGAGGGATTTGGAAGCCTGGACGAAAATGCGCTGCAGCAGGCCTATGACGCATTAGTAAGCCAAACCGGAGACAGCCGCCTGGTAGGGATTATTTCCCATGTAAGCGAATTGAAAGAAAAGATTGATAAGAAGATTGTGGTGACTAAGGAAAAAAGCGGAGGAAGCAGGGCTGAGATTCAGGTATAGCTTTGTTAAATCCTGTCAGGTGCCAGGTTTGAAAAGGTTCTGAAAGAAATATGTGAAAATCCCTTGTGGTCAGGAAAAAATCATATTATACTGATAGGCGTGAAGGAGCAGAGACAAAAAATGAGAGTAATAGCAGGCAGTGCAAGAAGAATTCAGTTAAAAACCATTGAGGGGCTGGATACCCGTCCTACTACGGACCGTATCAAGGAGACTCTGTTTAATATGATTCAGAACCGTCTGGCAGGGAGCAGGTTTCTGGACTGCTTCGCAGGAAGCGGAGCCATAGGAATCGAAGCCTTAAGCAGAGGGGCATCCCAGGCTGTTTTTATTGAGCAGAACCAGAAAGCGGCAGAGTGCATCCGCCAGAACCTGCAGAATACCCGTCTGGCAGATAAGGCGCTTGTAATGAGATGTGATATACTGGCAGGCTTAAAGAGCCTGGAAGATAAAGGATATTGTTTTGACATGATTTTCATGGACCCGCCGTATGGCAGGCTTTGGGAGAAGAAGGTACTGGGATATTTGGCGGATTCCCGGCTTCTGCATAAGGAGACTGTGATAATTGCAGAGGCATCTTTGGATACGGACTTTTCCTATGCAGAAGAGGCTGGATTTGAGATTGTCAGAAACAAAGAATATAAGACCAATAAGCATGTGTTTTTCAGCCAGGCATAGGCAGCCTGGCAGTGGTTTTATGAAACGGCACTGGTTTTCATAAGCGCAGTGCATATAAACAATAAGGGGGCCAATATGGCGACAGCAGTTTATCCGGGCAGCTTTGATCCGGTTACTTTGGGACATCAGGATATAATTGAAAGAAGTTCAAAAATCATGGAAAAGGTAATTGTGGGAGTTTTGAGGAATAATTCCAAATCTCCGTTGTTTTCTGTGAAAGAACGTGTTAATATGTTATTGGACGTTACCAGCCATCTGCCTAATGTGGAAGTTCAGGCATTTGACGGGCTTCTGGTGGATTTTGTCCGCCAGTGCCAGGGAGATGTGATTATCAGAGGGCTGCGGGCCATTACAGACTTTGAATATGAATTGCAGTTATCCCAGACCAACCGGGTAATTGCGCCAGAGGTGGATACCATATTTTTGACGACTAATCTGAAATATTCTTATTTAAGTTCCAGCATTGTAAAAGAGATTGCCATGTATCGTGGAGATATCAGCGCATTTCTCCATCCGGACATTGCCCATAAGGTAAGGGAAAAGATGGAAGCATAGATTTGACAGAGGATGCCGGGGGAGGAAGGAGAGCCTGCGGTTTTCCTTGCGTTACGGCTGGCACAGTACCGGTGCCGCTTTGTGCGCAGGCTTTCGTTTTAAGGCGGAAATGCGGCAGCTGTTATTTTCGGAATGAACAGAGAAAGGGGTACATACAATGAGCAGCAGAATTGAACAGTTAATCGGTGAAATTGAAGAATATATCGACACCTGTAAATATCAGGCATTGTCTAACAATACAAAGATCATTGTGAACAAGGAGGAACTGGAAGAACTTTTGGTGGAGCTTAGACTCCGTGTTCCTGATGAGATTAAGCAGTATCAGAAGATTATCAGCAATCAGGAAGCCATTTTAAATGAGGCGCGGTTTCAGGCTGACAACATGATCCAGGAGGCTACGGCTCAGACCAATGATTTGGTCAATGAGCATGAAATTATGCAGAGAGCCTACTCTGCGGCCAATCAGGTGGTGGAGGACGCCCAGATGCAGGCCCAGTCCATTATTGATGCAGCCATTAATGATGCCAACAATATCCGGCGGGGGGCCATTCAGTATACGGATGACATGCTCCGCAGCGTGCAGGGCATTATTGTGGGAACCATGGAAGGGGCCCGGGGACGGTTTGATGCGTTTATGAGCACGCTGCAGTCCACCTGCGACGTGGTGGCAGGCAACCGCAATGAACTGGTGCAGGACATGACGCCTCAGGCCGGGGCGGAGGAAGCCGCAGGAGCGCAGATGCCCCAGCCATAGATGAATCACAGGTGAAGAAACCAGGCCAGAACCATAAACACCACTGCGGACAGCAGGGCGTGAAGCAGTTTCCACAGGATATAATGGCCAAGGGACAGGGCGGGTGCTGTCAGGACGCTTTTTGTCTGGAAAAGGCCGCAGATGCCCCCCAGAACTGTCGCAAAACACAGGAAAAGACCCTGGGCAGACCCTGAAAACGTGTGGGCGATGGCCTGGATTCCCGTAGTAATCTCCACCACCCCCAGCAAAACAGCCTGAACCGGGGAAGGGAGAAGGGAAATCTGGCTGATAAACCGTGCCAGGATGGAGAACAGCATAATATATCCTCCGATTTTTACCATGACTTCCAGGGAATTCATCATGGACTCATCAAAAGACAGATGAGGCTGTGTTTTTTGTACCCTGATTCTGGAAGAAGCTTTTATGCGGTACACTGCCTGGGAAAGAAAAGCCATAGGGAGTATGGGAAGATAGATGGCAGCCAGCAGCATGGAGATAGGAATGGACGGGTCCATCAGGGAGGACACATAGCCCAGAAGAAACATGGGGCTTGGATGGTTGCTGATAGCCAGAAGGTATCTTCCCTCCTCCGGGGATATTTTTCCCTGGGCTGCGAATTCGCTGCAGGTTTTTGCACCCATTGGATAACCGCAGAGAAGGCCGGATACCAGCACATAGCATCCAGCATCAGACAGACGGAAGATTTTCCCCAGAATAGGGCGCAGCGGGGCGGTCATAAGACGGATTCCGTCAAGGGATACAATAACATTGGAGCAGATCATAAAGGGAAGCAGGGTAGGGAGTACGGTCTGATACCACAGAAGAAGACCGTTTTGGGCCCCTTCCAGGGAAAGGGCAGGGTGAGTCAGCAAAAGGAATAAAACCATAATCGCCGTTGCAGGCAGGACGGATTTTTTCATAGTCACCGGAATAAGATGTTTTGTACACTATATGAGAGTAGGAGAAGTGGATATGCAGGTGGTTTTGCTGATTCTTCTGGCAGTGTTTCAGGTGGTTATGGTTGATTATCTTGCAGGAAATCCGGATTTTTACCAATTGGATGCCTACACCTGGGAAAGTGACCAGTTTCGTGCCATGAATATCGGGGAGAGGGCGGCTTCCATGGAGAATCTTGACGTAAGAACCCTGACTTCCATGATGATTGAACAGGAGTATGATCTGACAGATATGAAAGAAGGAGAGGCCTTTCAGGAAAACGAGGCCATTGAAAACCGGAGGCCGGCAGAGTACCGGAAACTTCTTCATGCCTATGAGGCGGTGTTCCAGGATCTGAAGTATTTTCCAATACCCAAAAGCAGCCGTCCGGAGACGCCGGATGTGGCGTTTGAAAACAGCTGGATGGATAAAAGGACTTACGGCGGGGAGAGAGGCCATGAAGGCTGTGATATTATGGGCATGGAGCGGGGAAGAGGCTTTTATCCGGTGGTCAGCATCAGCGACGGAGTGGTGGAAAAGGTGGGATGGCTGGAAAAGGGCGGATGGCGTATAGGGATTCGGACGCCGTCAGGCCTGTATCTTTACTATGCCCATTTGTATGATTACAGCAGGCAGTGGAAAGAGGGGGATACGGTGCGGGCAGGTGAGCTTCTTGGATTTATGGGAGACTCCGGGTATTCGGCAGTGGAAGGCGCAGTGGGGAATTTTGACGTGCATCTTCATTTAGGCATGTATTTAAGAACGGATCATTATGAGGAACTAAGCGTGAACCCTTATTGGGTTCTTAAATATTTGGAAAAGAAGCGGCTGGTATATGGCTACTGATGAAACTTAAGAAGCAGCAAAGGAAAGTCACAAATAGCGGGGGCTGCCAGATATGAATGTTAAATTTACAAAAGAGCTGAGAGGAAGGGTGTTAAGCCAGGAAATATGCCCAGCCAACATTCCTCTCGAACGTTTGCTTAGCCGGCTGGATGGCGTTTCATGGAATTACAGCAGCTTAAGCTTATATGCACGAAATGTGTATGATGCTTATAAATTAGACAGGATTTCAGAACAGGTAAGAGATGCTGACAAAAAACAGAGAAAAGACATAATACGCAGACATATTTTATCGTTATACGGCAGTGACATCGGCGATAACTGTCTGGCAGTCTTTTTGCTGGCCTATTGTGCAGATCAGAGCCCAGGCAGGCCGCTTCCTGAAGCGGTAAAGCTGTTTTATAAAAAAGCAGGCATAGCTAAAAAACCATACCAAATAAATACCATTGTTAACATTGGAAAAAGGGACGGAATATTTTTAGATATATTAGACAGTGAGGGAAATGCTGCTGATTGGGCTTTTATAAGCAAGTGGCTGTATGCGTTCACTGACAAGGTTTTCCAGAAATTAGTAGAGGAGACAGAGGACGAGGAGCTTTTTGAGGACAGGTTTCTCATCTATAACCGAATTAGAAATAAGCAGCTGGACTTTGAGACACATTTAGAGAAAGGGATCATCAGACAGCAGAAGAAGATCCGGCTGATCTATAAAGTAAACAATGCAGATGAAGCCATTGCGCTGAAATATTTGAAAAGACGGCTGGATGCAGAGCTGAATATAAAGTATGCGGACAGGAACTGCATTATGAGAGAATTGTTTCCCATTATTGAGAACATTGCCTCTTTAGGAGATTTTACAATTTTCCGGTTTGATTTCAGGCATTTTTTTGAATCTGTGGAAGCAGGAAAGATTTTTGATGAATACATTGTAAATACAAATCTTCTAAGATATGAAAAGGAGCTGTTAAAGCAGCTTACAAAGCAGCATAGATATTGCTTTGCAGGCCTGCCTACATCCAACGCTTTTATAGAGATTATAGCAGGCAGATTTGATCAGGTTTTAAAATCCAAATTGGGAGACAGAGGCTTGTTCTTTTATTCCAGGTATGTGGATGACGGAATTATGGTTTTTAATGAATACGTAGAAAAGGCATATATACAGGATATACTGGAAACCACGATTTGGGAAGTATTCCATATGGCGTCTGTAAGATTAAACCATAAAAAGACCAGTTACATGACAAAGTATAATGGGGATTTAAGGTTTAATTATTTGGGATATCAGTTTGAAAAGAGCGGGAAAGGCAGCAAAACTAATTTTCTTTTTGGAATAGCAGATTCTAAAATAGAGAAATATCAGAATAAGCTGCAGAATATTATCAGGCAGTATATTGCAGACAACAACGTGGAATTATTCAGGCACAGAATCCTGTACTATATTTCGAGGATTGTATTTTATACCAATATAAACTCAAGATACTCTTTGCTGGGAAAATGGGATGTAAACGGAATAACGGAAAATTACGGGCTGTTAAGAAAATATATAGAAACTAAGAATAGATTAACCAGGAATACACAGATTTTTTTATATAATGGAGTGTCCGACTTCTGTGGGGCAGCCGGGCTGGTGAATAAAAAGGTTCCGTATTTTTTAAGGGGAAACGGAAGGGATGTATACAGTATCGCTTACAGCATGGAGAAGAATAAAACAATTATTTTCCACCCCAATATCGGATGGAGTGCAGCGTATTTAAAAAAGCAGATTGCAAAACTGGCTCCCGGCATGGATCTGAAAAAGAAATCATACAGAGAATTAAGCAAACTATACTGTACGATTTTAGAGCTGTAGGGGCCAGTCACAAACTGGCCCTGCAGTGGTTTGGCTTATAGTGTGAATTGAAACGTTTCCGCAGGAAGACATTCCAAATCAGTGACTAATGGCAGCAGTTATCTAGCTACCTGCTGTTGCGACGGACAAAACATATGTACGTCTCACCGATAATGTGTGGAAATCCTATGGGATCTCCTTGCAGCAAACTTGCCACGGAAGATATTATACCACAAAAGGATACTGTTGTATATGAAAATAAAAGGAATGAAAAGAAATAGCCTGGACATTATTATGACAGACTTAAGGCCTGTTGAGCTGCCTAAAATATTTACTCTGAAATTTTTTTACAGGTATTTGTCCTGCGACTTAAAAGCTGCGAAATCTATTATTGCAGGGCTGGATGTTAAGCAGAAGGACCCATTTGGAAAGGAGTGGCACGCAGCTCCCCTTAAGTACCATATTATAAAGAAAAATAATGAACTGAGAGAAATGTCCCTGCCTAATCCCGTATCTATGATCGAAGTGTTCTGTTTCATAGAAAGATATGAAAAGGAGCTGCTTGTCTATTTGGGAAAGGACAGCTTTTCAGTGAGACATCATAAAAAAAACAAGTCTTTATACTATAGAAAAAGTATTGACAATAAGCTTCTGTATGAACATATTGATCCAGAAGACGGAAAGGCCATGCAGCTGGAGGCAGCAGGAAACTACTTTTATATAGAACCATTCAGCAGGTTGGACAAATTCTATAAATCAGACAGATGGTTTGATCTGAACAGACGGTATAAGCATTTTGGAAAAATAGATTTTAACCGATGCTTTGACAGCATTTACACCCATGCCTATAACTGGATTATTGCAGGGAATCCTGTTGATGCCAAGAAATATACTAATTCTCATATTTTAAGCGTTATTGACAGAATGCTGCAGAGCATGAACGGGTCAATTACAAACGGGATCGTTGTAGGGCCGGAGTTTTCAAGAGCTTTAGCCGAGATCCTGCTGCAGGCCATTGATAATGAGGTTATTCTGGAATTAGAAAATATGGGATACCTTAGAGATAAATTCTATAATGTCTCACGATATATTGATGATATCTTTATATTTGCAAATTCAGATGAGGAAATTAATATTATCATATCAAAATATGTCCAGTGTGCCGAAAAATTTCATTTAAAACTAAACGAAAAAAAGCAGGAGGTAGGAAGCCTGCCAAGAGTGTGGTTTGAGTGGAACCAGCAGGCTGGAATATTTGTAGAAAGCTTCAGCAAAAAATTCTTTTACACTTTGGATGATGTGCACACATATCTGGTAAAGGGCAGGAATTTATTAAAAGCAAATATAACATCTAAGATTAAAAATCAGTTTCAGGATATGATTGCCTCCAATCTTGTGTATAAGGATAAAATCGTGTCTTATGCAATGAGCACTATATTTAATAAAATCCGGGATATTCACAGTGACGAAGAGGATGAGTATGCTTTATTCCGGGAAGAGGAAGACTTAAAAACATTTATGGGATTTGTGGATATGATATTTTATATTTACAGCTTTTCACCAACTTACAATAATACGGAAAAGGTTGTAAGCATCATGTATCTTATTGAAAAGGAAATAGGTGAAGAAGCGTTTTCCCAGGTTTTGTCTGAAATTGCGTTAAAATATGATTACCTGTTTGACAGCAACCTGGAAGATTTGGTAAACCTTCTGCTGTTGTTTGGATGCTGCGGCGTAGAACTGAATACGTTTACAGAACATAAGATTATGAAGACAATGAAAAAGAACCAGAACCCGGTTTTATGGGCTGTATTTCTCATGTATTCAAGATACAGCGAAGAATTTCAGAAAGAAACTGTACAGTGCATAGAAGAGAATATCAGAAAATTCATGTCTAAGATTATTGATTTTCAGAGTTTCTTTTTATATGAACATGTGTGGTGGATCTATATTTTTACAGAATGCCCCTATCTGTCAGACAGTGTGAAAGATGAAATGAACCGCATGTTAGGAAATGTTCAGCAGACTTTAAAAAGAGATACCGCAAGCTGTACTGCCAAAAAAGAAGTAATACGGTTTTTGAAAAACTGTGAATATCCGTATAAATTTATAAATTGGGATATACGGAAAGAAGAATTCTATGAAAATATCGTTTTTTCCACTTTTGACAGGACGATTTTTAATACAAAGGGGGAATACGGATGGGATACAGAGGCTGAAAGATATTAAGAAGCAGGAAACGTAATGTGCCGCGCCAGCGCCCCTTTAAGGCTTCTCTGCCTTTGCTTTAGGGCGGCTTTAACCAAGGTGTCCCATTTTTGATTATGGGACACCTGCTCATCAGATATTCTTCTTTAGTCTCTGCACAGCGCTTCTGGGCATGGAGGAGGATAAAACCGCCGGTTCCATGGACCGGAAGCTGTCAGTGAATTACCTCATAGCGCAATCTAAGATATGAGTTCTCCAAAACTGCACATTCCTGCAATTTCAACACGCCTAATTTTGACAATTCGTTTTCTGACAATAAGGATTTTCCGTCAATTAAAGTGGATGTATCTTTACCGCCAATCAATACAGGAGCTACCACTATATCAATATAATCTATCAGCTTTTCACGAAGAAACAGTTCGTTTAACGTACCGCCGGTTTGTATCGTTATCCGCTCACAGCCATATTCTGATTTAAGCTTTAAAAGGGCATCTTTCAGCGATAGTTCATTTTGATATATGATATGGAGATTATTTTTTTCCATTTGAAATGCCGGATGTTTTTCGTTGGATGTAATTAACACAAACTGTTTTGATAAAGCACAAAAATAATGTATGCCATGTTCTTTTAAATGCTTATTATCAATAACAACAAAGGAGACAGACGTTTTATTTGGCAGATCTGCTGTGTTAATACCGATTTTGGCCTGCACTCTTCCGGAATTAAGTGACCATAAATCAGTTGTCTGCTCTATTTCATAATATTGATGCAATCCTTCTTTGACCCCTGGAATTTTAGGAAAATCCTTATCCATGTCCAGGTTATCTGATGCGCCAGTGCTGATTTTGCCATCAACAGACATCAGCATAAATAATGTTGTAATAGGCCTGTCCATTTTATCCCTCCAACTACCGATTTATATATTTGATTATAAAATCTTTATCTCTTATTTGCAATGTATCTTTACATAATTGGCTGTTACATGAGAAATTATTATGTTAAAAGGGGCAGGACATGGCTTCTTGCGGGCTTCACGACAGCCTGGACGTGCCAACGCCAGAGCAGACACGGGCTAGCCTGTCCGCCGAACCGTCTTTCAACACCCCTTTTCCACATGAGGCAGTGTTTACATCATGTTTTTATTGTGATAAAATGAACCGTAGCATTAAATGCAAACAGTGACATGGGAGTGTACATAAATGGATGCAGAGGGAAGAAACATGGCGGATTTGCTTCCGGAAGAATTTAGGAGAGAGATGCAGCAGATTCTTGGGCAGGAATACAAACAATATCTGGAAAGCTTTCAAAGGCCTGTAAGCAGAGGGCTTAGGATAAATACGCTTAAGTGGAACAGGCCTGAGTGTATGGACAAGCTTCCCTGCCAGACAGAACCTGTTCCCTGGATTCCCAACGGTCTTTTTTATGAAGAACAGGTGCGGCTGTCCAGAGATCCCTATTACTTTGCGGGACTGTATTATCTTCAGGAACCAAGCGCCATGACTCCTGCATCCCTGCTTCCAGTGGAGCCGGGTGACATGGTTTTAGATATCTGCGCTGCGCCAGGCGGGAAAAGCACAGAACTGGGTGCCAGACTTATGGGAAAAGGAATGCTGGTGGCCAATGACATCAGTAATTCCAGGGCAAAGGCCCTGCTGAAAAATCTGGAGCTGTTCGGCATACCCAATATGTGCGTTGTCAGTGAACCGCCGGAAAGGCTTGGCAGAGCATTTCCGGACTTTTTTGATAAGATTCTAATAGATGCGCCCTGTTCCGGGGAAGGAATGTTTCGGAAAGACAGAGACATGGTGAAAGCCTGGAAAGAGAAAGGCCCCTCATACTACAGCAGGATTCAGCGGGAGATTGCCGGATGGGCAGTGGGGATGCTGAAAGCAGGGGGGTATCTTATGTATTCCACATGTACCTTTTCCGTCATGGAGAACGAAGAGACAATTCAGTGGATTCTGGATGAATTTCCGCAGATGGAGCTGGTGCCTCTTAAGGGTTTTGAGGGAGCAGACAGGGGAAGAGGCCTTGAAGGCTGCATCAGATTGTTTCCCCACAAAATCCGGGGCGAGGGTCACTTTGCGGCTCTCCTTCGGAAAAAGGCAGGTAACGGACAAGAGGGGCAGGACTTAAAGCCGGAAGACGAAACCTGCCGGAGGCAGGAAGGAAAGGGACGAAGAAAAGACAGCAAGAAGAAACCAGCTGCAGCATTGAATAAAGAAAGAGAAGTGAGCCGGGAAGTGACGGATTTTCTCAAGGAAACTAAAATCTGCTGGGATGAGTCCCGGATTGTGGTAAAGAATGACATGGTTTATTATCTGCCGGAAGGTTTGCCGGCAGATACAGGGCTGCGTTTTCTGCGGACAGGGCTGTGGATGGGGACTCTGAAAAAGGGCCGGTTTGAGCCCAGTCAGGCTATGGCCATGGTTTTAAGCCAAAAGCTGTACTCCAACTGCATTTCTTTCGGCAGGGAAGATCCAAGAGTAATCCGGTACCTGAAAGGCGAAACCATCAGCCTGGAAGAAGGGGAGGCTCCAGTTAAAGGATGGTGCCTGATATGTACAGACGGATTTGCACTGGGCTTTGGAAAGGGTAATGGGATGACAATTAAAAATAAATATTATGTGGGATGGCGGTGGCAGTAATGGACAGGAGCATGCGTCTGGACAGGTTCCTGACAGAGATGGGAATCGGAAGCAGGAGCCAGGTAAAAGACATGGCCAGAAAAGGAAGGATTCAGGTAAACGGCGTCACTGTGAAAAAGACAAATGAAAAAATTGAGCCTGACAGAGATCTGGTAACCTGTGACGGCATAAAGGTGGACTATGCAGAGTATGAGTATTATATGCTCAATAAGCCTCAGGGAGTGGTGTCAGCTACAGAAGATAACCTGCATGAGACAGTCATTGATTTGATTAGGAAAAAGCCGGCTAAACAAAAGGGCAGTCTGGAAGAGGAGGAAAACCAAGCCTGCAGGCCAAAGAGAAGCGATCTGTTTCCAGTGGGGCGTCTGGATATTGATACAGAGAGGCTGCTTCTGATTACCAATGACGGGGAACTGGCTCATAAGCTGCTGTCGCCGAAGCGGCATGTGGATAAGCGGTATTTTGTCAGAGCAGCAGGCACTTTGCCGGAAGATGCACAAGAGAGGCTGAAAGAAGGCATCACTCTTTTAGACGGAACCAGGGTTATGCCGGCTGTACTAGAGATTACAGACAAGAGTCAGGAAACGGTTACAGAGGCTATTTTAACGATTCGGGAAGGAAAGTTCCATCAGGTGAAACGGATGTTTGAAGCCCTTGGAGGCCAGGTGATTTTTTTAAAGAGGCTTTCTATGGGAAGCCTGAAACTGGATGAGAGTTTAAAGCCAGGGGAATACAGGCCGCTTTTAGCTGAGGAGCTGAAAAGGCTGAAAGACTGAAGAAATGAAAGAAGTCCTTTTCAGGAAGAACGGGAGGAAAAAGGGATCTGACGATTATGAAACAGAAAAAGATAAGCAAGCGTCCTGAGGCATGCACGTCCTGCGGCGGCAGTCTGGAGCAGAAGGACCCGTATACCTATGAATGTACATCCTGCGGGAGAAAATATTATATTTCCGCAGACCGCACACACAAGGTTTCGGTTCGTTTGTCTGCCGGGAAGATTATTTTAATCTGTTCCTTGGCAGCTATTGCGGTAACCGGAGCAGCAGTGGCAGGATATCAGTATTATACAAGCAGGCTGGTGCAGTCAGCCAGCCGGTTTTGTGTGGCATTCCGTGACTTTCTCATGGAGGCATATGAAAAACCTGTTGCAGAGATTGGACAAGAGGATCTGCAGAAGATAAAATATCTGAAAATAGAGAAGGATAAGGAGTATAAGTTTACCTACAGTTTTGAGGATTACTACGATTACAGGGATAAGGAGGCATATGAAGAAACACTTCGCACCATAGGGGTTCATGCGCCGAAAGAGGATTTTTCTCCTACGAATCTTCAGTATTTTACAGGCCTTACCAGGCTGGAACTGTATACGGACGTGTGGGAAAACTATATTCTTCCAGAGGAAAATGTGCTGAGAAGCATTTACTGCCTGGACGGCCTGTCTAAATCCGGGACTCCCCAGTTCTTTACAAGGGCCAATCCGGATACATTGGAGGAAGTGGCCATTATGGAAGCAGAGAATCTGGAAGACTTCTCTTTTATGGAAAACCTGAAAGGCGTAAAGACTCTGCTGCTTCACAAAGCTGAACTGAAAAGCGGTGACATGTTTTTGGGATTTGACAGCCTGGAGAATCTGGCTCTGTATCAGGTGGACATTGAGGAGGATAAAGCGGCAGATATTGTAGAGGGGCTGCTTTCCCTTCCGTCCATGAAGTATTTTTGCATGGAGGGGAAAACAGCGTGGTATATTGATGATGAGCAGTGGGAGCAGTGGGAGAAAAAATATGACGGGAAGATCGTGTTAAGCAGGGAATAAGGCGCAGCAGGATAAAGGCTGCAGCGGGGATGATAAAAAGAGGCGAAAGGAAAGAGAAAGGATATGGAAAGACAGACAGAGGACGGGCTGCGCAGGGAGGGGTATGTGATCCGCACTTCCAATGACAAGGAGAAACCGGAACTTTTGGAACTGCAGTGCAGAAACTGCGGCGGCTTTCTGGAACTGGTGGACAGAACCCATGCAGTGTGTCCATACTGCGGGCAAAAGTACCTGATTGATGAGGCTAAGGGAACGATTATCAATGTTCAGGTAGATTACAGCGGCAGTGACGAGATGGTGGAAGCAGTCAACAGCACCAAAAAGACGCTGATCGTGTTTTTGATCATAGCGGCGGTTATAGCAGCCGTTGTGCTGGCATTTAATATAGCGGCACGGATGTCTGTGTTCTCTTCATCCGATGAAGACGGGCCGGTGGATGAAAATGGAATTCTTCTTCGGATTTTCTGCAAAGATATTTTCGGGAAAGAATACGAGGATATAACAGAAGAAGAGTTTGCATCTGTGAAATACATCCGGTGCGCTTATGAGCGGGAAGGCAGCGAGACGTTTAATGTGATTTTCTACAGTTTTACAGATTACCAGGACTGCGAAAGCCAGGAAGAGTTTCAGGAAACCATTAAAAAATGGACTTACAGGACGAAAATGGTCAGCTGGCCTTCTGATTATACTATGTTTACCGGCCTTACCAGAATTGACAACACAGATGCAGTGTGGCTGTCCCTTGTGAAGTTTTCTCCTGACAGCAGAATTTCCTATGTGGATACGGACGACAGGCTGGACACAGTTGCAAATGTGCTGAACCCGGAATATGTGAAGGTGCTGCATATAGGCATAATGGGAAATAATCTGCAGGATATCGGCCGGTTTAAAAATCTGGAGGAACTGGATGTGGATACCAACCTGTCAAGCAAAGAGGCGGATATAAGCGGCATCAGCCAGTGCAGCCGGTTAAAAAGCTTAAGGCTGCGGTGCGGGGAAGGGTATAAAGGACTGGAAAACTTAAAAGATTTGAAGGAACTGAAAAGCCTGTATATTGATAAAATGCCGGCGTCAGAATGGGGATTCTTAAAAGAACTGCCGCAGCTGGAAGAACTTAGTATCTATACAGGGGAGGATGCGGATTTGTCTGCACTGGAGCATCTTTCCAACCTGAAAAAAGTGAATTTTCTGGATCAGTGCTATATTCTGCCTGAAGAACTGGAAAAGCTCAGGGGAGTGGAAGATCTGACAATTGCGGTAAATCAGGAAGCATGCCTGGAGATTCTGGGAAGCTTCGACAGCCTGAAGGCGCTAGATGTACATATGGCGATCCATGAGTATCAGGTTCCGGTGGACGTGTCGCCTTTGGCTGGCCTTAAGGGCCTGGAAAAGCTTTATATGGATAATTTCTGGGGATGTCAGTATACAGGAGTGGAACAGCTTCTCAATCTTCCGGAACTGAAAATATTTCGTCTGGGGCAGGGAGCGGGAAGCGATGCAGAGCTTCTCATGGATATGGGAACCTTCAGCAAAAGCCAGGTTTTAGAGGAACTGGGAATGATAAACTGCATGGTAACAGACATGGTAACAGGAGAGCAGCAGGATTTTGGGTTTGTGGCAGAGTTTCCGGGACTGAAAAGACTGTATCTTGATGAATGCGGCCTGGAGGATATTTCTTTTGTTTCAGGGCTTAAAGACTTGAGAGCCTGCAGCCTTATGGGTAACGATATTATGGATTTGTCTCCTCTTTTGGAATGTAAAAGGCTGGGCATGGTTTCTGTGGATAAGGAAGCAGCAGCAGGAATCCGGTTTCCGGATGATGTGTGGGTCAATACAGAAGCTTTTGTGAAAATTTATGAGTGAATCAATACAGGCAGGAGAAATTATGACAAATATCTTAAATGGGAAAAAGGCAGTTATCTTTGATTTGGACGGAACATTGGTGGATTCCATGTGGATGTGGAAAAGCATTGACATTGAGTTTCTGGGACGGTATGGCCATGAGTGCCCGCCGGATCTTCACCGGATGATTGAAGGGATGAGTTTTTCGGAAACAGCCATGTATTTTAAGGAGCGGTTCAGCCTTCCTCTGACTGTGGAAGAGATTAAAGAAATCTGGGTAGCCATGTCCATAGACAAGTATCGTTATGAGGTCCCTCCTAAAAAGGGGGCAAAGGAGTTTTTGGCTTATGTCCGGGATAAGGGGATTGTCTGCGGAATTGCCACCAGCAATAGCCGGAAGATGGTGGATGCTGTAATGGAATCGCTGCAGATAAGGCCGTTTTTCCAGACAGTGGTTACTGCCTGTGAGGTGAAGGCGGGGAAACCGGAGCCGGATATCTACTGGAAAGCGGCAGCTGATTTAGGGGCGGAGCCTGAAGAGTGCCTTGTGTTTGAGGATGTGCCTGCAGGCATTCTGGCAGGAAAAAGAGCCGGAATGACTGTGTGTGCGGTGGAAGATGAGTTTTCCAGGCATTTGGAGCAGGAAAAAAGGGAATTGGCGGATTATTTTATCAGGGATTATTTTGAGATCATAGGCGGAGGCAGGCTATGAAGCCGGACTATCTGCCTGTCAGCCGGGCAGACATGAGCCTTCGGGGATGGAACCAGTGTGACTTTGTATATGTATGCGGAGATGCCTA
>CATLBO010000067.1 GCA_949879025.1 uncultured Hungatella sp.
ACAAATCACCCCGCTTCCGTCAACAAAATGCTCCTTTTTATAAGTCAGCATTTCATCCAAATCCGCATCCCCATTTTCCACCTCACCAAATAAACAGGCCAAAATATAGGTTTTAATCGTACTGGCTGTCTCAAATTTCTCATCTGCCCCTATGGAAATCACATTTCCATGGAAGTCATCTGCATAAATGCACATAATTCCGTCATAACTCTGAAGTTCCGCCTCAATCCTCTTCTCCAGCGTAAGTCTTTTGTCCATCTTAGATTACCTCCTATGTTTTATAAAAAGTACCTACAGTGCATTCCTTCATCCCAGTCAGCCAAACATTTTTCTCATGCACCTGCAACCTGATATGGCGGGAGATGCTGCTTTGCAGAACACAGCCTTCTCCCGCCACCTTTTCAATTTGCCTATGTGCTTAAATATCAAACTTCCCTTCGGGGTCCTCTTCCTCAAAATATTCCCGATAATCCACGTCAATGGAATGCCTCATCCGCTTCATGCTGAAATACAGATGGTTTTTCAGTTCCTCTTCCATTCCGGCAATATCTTTCTTCTCCAAAAAGCCAATAAGCTTCTCATGTTCATGAATAATTCTGTCAAAATCCGTTTCGGTCACAAAATCCAGCATCCTGAACCGGGTATAATGAAGCTGCTGTTCCTGGAGAAGCTTCCAAAGCCAGCTTTTCTTCATGGCTTCAAACCAAAACCCGTGCATCTTTGCATCCAGCCGGTAAAACTGCTCCGGTTTAAAGTCTCCGGTCTGCACCAAGGCTTTCTGCTTCCTCAGCATATAGTACACATCCTCCATGAGAAATGGAGTGGCAATCTGGGAAAAATCCCGCATCACCATGGTTTCCACCGCTACCCGCATATAGATCATCTGCTTAATATTGCTAAGGCTTAAAAGCGTCACATAGATTCCCCGATATGGTACCGTAACCACAAATCCCTGTTCCTGCAGAAGACGAAGCGCATCCCGAACCGGGGTTCTGGACACGGAAAAACGCTGGCAGATTTCATTTTCCTTGATCAGCTGCCCTGGCTTTAATTCCAGATTCAGGATCTCCTGCTTCAGTATCTGATATACCATCTCTTCCCGATTTTTGTAGGTTACCTCTTCCATGCTGCCATCCTTTTCTATCTATACGCTTTGATCTTTACTATAAAATCCGCCGCCCAGCAGGCGGCATAAATTCAGGTATGCCAAATGCGCACGCCTGTCTTTCATGTATGGTGATGCGTTCCCTGCCGGGCGCATACAGGTTTACTTTAAGTCTTCTGCCTCAAGGTTGTCCATATCGTCAAAGGCCTGATTCTCTCCGCCCATGGCCCAAATGAAGGTATAGTTTGCCGTCCCTGCGCCTGAGTGAATGCTCCAGGACGGACTGATGACAGCTTCCTCATTTTTCATAACAATATGCCTTGTCTCTGTCGGTTCCCCCATAAGGTGGAACACCACATGATTCTCCGGAATCTCAAAATACATATATATTTCCATACGGCGCTCATGGGTGTGGCATGGCATGGTATTCCAGATGCTTCCCTCATCCAGAACCGTCATGCCCATAGACAGCTGGCAAGTCTTAAGCACATCCGGATGGATAAACTGATTGATAGTTCTCTTATTGCAGGTCTTCTGGTCGCCCAGGTTTCTCTTAGCCGCATCTTTTATAGAGATAAATGTAGTCTTATAAGACGTGTGAGCCGGTGCGCTTACCATATAAAATTTAGCCGGATTGGCTGCGTCATCGCTGGAAAACAAAACAGTCTTAGTTCCCTTTGTAATATAAAGGCAATCCTTATATCCCAGGGAAAACGTCTCGTCATCTGCCTGGATACTTCCCGGGCCTCCGATGTTAAAGATACCTATCTCTCTCCGCTCCAGAAAATAATCCGTACCAAAATTTTTCCAACAGTCAATTCCCTTGTCAATAGAAACCTGCTCAGTAGTAGGCATACATCCCAAAGTTACCATGCGATCTACATGGGAGTATACTGCATGAACCTCATTGGGGGCATACAAGTCCTGAATCAAAAACTCATCCCTCAATTCCTCGGTAGTATAGCGCTTTACATCTTTCTGGTTTGCAGAATAACGAACATCCATGATATTTCCTCCTGTTTTGTTTTTGTATACTTTGTATACAAATAAGATAAAAGAATTATACCCTGTACCAACTGTTTGTGCAATATACACTTGTGCTAAATTATCCTTTATTTTTTGGTATGTTTGCGCAAAAAATTCCTTTTAATTGCTTCTGGTAAAATATTCTTTCACCGCCAGATAGTGCTCCTGGTCTACCTGCATCAGTTCAAATCTCCACTGCTGATCCGTATGGCTGAAATAACTCCTGGCCTCTGCCAACACCTTTCCTCCATACACAAATTCATATTCTGTTATCTTTTTGCACTTTCGTATTCCCAGCTTTCTCCCAGCCTGTTTGTCTGCTTTCCCCAATGCCTGCCACACATGTTCAACCTGCTGCTCAATCCACTCTGCAGTTTCCCTTATGACAGTTTCCTTTCTACCGGTCTGTGCCAATGTCTTTTGTTCTCCTTCCTATTCCCCATATACATCCGAAACCTATTTGAATCTGGTACAGCCTTATGGGATGGCCTTTTACAGTCAGACGTGTATTATATTCATACCGGCGTCTATCCATTCTGGTTCTATAGTTCTTTTATTACCTTCAGGATTCCTTCTTCGTCATTGCCGGGAGCCACAAAGGCAGCCTGCTCTTTTACATATTCCTCTGCATTTCCCATGGCAAACCCATATTTCACCGCCTTAAGCATTCCAATATCATTTTCTCCGTCCCCAAATGCTGCCGCCTCCTCCAATGATATTCCATAATAACTACATAATATCCGTACACCCTCCGCCTTATCAACCGCTTTATCCATTACTTCCAGATAATCTTCTTTAGAACTTATGACTGACAGCTGCGCATACCTTTTCCGCAGAAAATTCTCCGCCTCCCTGATATCCTTCGGTTCCCCCATAAACAGGAATTTATGAATTCCACCTTCTTTCCCGAATACTTCTTCAATATTCCCTGTTAAAGCCTTTCCTGATACAATCTTTTCCTCCCGTATTACTCTGGGTTCCTGATCATTGTCTACGACCCACAAATTTCCGCCATAAGTATTGCGGCAAATTCCTGGGTAACGCTCTTTTACTATATCCTGAATTTCCACTGCCAGTTCCAGTTTCATACGCCGGCTGTATATAGTCCGTCCATTTTCATCAAGGATCAGACCTCCTCCATAACAAATAATCGGCCTGTGGTTTCCCAGCTCCCTCCGTACAACTTCCACGCCATCCGGCATCCTGGCCGAAACCAAAATAAACGGAATTCCCTTCCTGTCCAGTTCCAAAATTTTTTCCCTTGTATCTGGACTTATATGATGGCTGCTGTTCAGCAAAGTCCCGTCTATATCGCTGTATATAATTCTGCACTGAAAATTCTGCGGCACTCTCTTATTCATAATCCCTGTCCTCCGTATTTTTTCAAACTGCGCAAAGCTCTTTTTATCATTATTTCAACACTCCATTAACCTCTCGCTGCAGCTTTAACAGCCCGCTGTCCATTGATACGTCCCCATTTATCATCCGCCCGATTTCCCCGTCCGCCAGATTCATAGCTGAAAGGTACAGCCGGAAATTAGGAGTTTCCATGGCTTCCTCCATAACCTGTCCGATAACCTTAACGTCCATATCTCCATTTCCTGGCGTATCACTGCCAAGAACCTGCCGCAGCAACGGCGACTGTGCTGCCTTTTTAAGAACTGGCATGCCCTGGGATGCTTTCAAAAGGTGAAGCTGAGTTTCCTCCTCATAACACAATTCTTTAATAAACTCCCATGCCATGTATTCCTGTTTCGTCCTGCTGCTGACCCCCATTAAAAGGGTATCTAATTTCGTCTGTCCGCTGCCGTCAGGTCCGGAAGGCAGTTTCACACAGTCCCACTCAAAATCCGAATACTTCTTGATTCTCCATGGATAAGGCTTGTACGTCCGATACTGAGAAAATGCAAAAGGCCGGAATGCCACCTGGCCTTTATCAAATTCCCTAGCCGTTACCACATATCCTTCGTTAGCCGCATTTAGATCTTTCACAAACCGTACAGCCTCCTCCACTCTGGAATCTGCAAAATATGACGTTTTCCCGTCCTTATCAAATAACACTGCACCATTGGAATCTGCAGCTTCCCTCCATCCATAGTCAAAACATCCGAACTGGTCGATAACTCCGTCCCCATCTGTGTCTTTCGTCACCTGACGGCACAGGGAAAGGAAGTCATTCCAGGTCCAGTCTGCTCCTGGCATCCTAATGCCTTCCTTTGACAACAGGGTTTTATTGACAAACATCAGGGTAGGTACGCTTTCATAGGGAAGCGCATATTGTCCGCCCCGAATGCTGCCGTAAAAATAAGCAGCATCATAATATGCCTCTCTTTCAAAGCCTTTATCCTTTCCCATAAGAGGCTCCAGCCTTTTCAAAATCCCCAGTGATACAAAGGTATCCAGTTCCCCTGCCGGAATCATAAAGACATCCGGCTCCTTCCCCAAAAGCACCTGCTCCGCCAGCCATTCCGGGTAATCCTCCTTTAAAATCCCGCTGACATATTCCACTGTCACTCCCGGGTGCTTTTCCTCAAATCGGCTGATAGCAGCATCTACCACCTCATAACAGTTGCCTGTAGGCACATCCCAATAACTTCCAGCCATCATTCCAAAGTGCAGCACCCGCTCCTGTCCCTGGCGCCCTATATAGCTGGCTGCCGTCAGCGCTACAACTGCAAGCAGCAGCGCCGCAGTTATCATAGAAATTCGAACCGCCCGTTTTCCTCCATATCTCATATAACCTTCCTCCTGGCCCTTTTGACGGGCTATGTCCCATCTTCTACTCAAGGTTGCGGGTGGTAACGCCTGTCTGTACTGCCCATAAAGCAAGCTGGGTTCTGTCCCGCAGAGCCAGCTTGCTCAGAACTGAACTCAGGCAGTTTCTCACTGTCCCTTCTGAAAGGTTCAGAGCCGCCGCAATCTCCTTATTCGAACGGCCATATCCAACCTGCTGGATCACCTTCCACTCTGTCCGATTAATCTCATCCATATTCCTGTCATCCACCCTGATGGCATAATTTCCTTTTGCCATCTGGGAAAAAAGCCGCACCACTTTTGCTGTAACATCTGGATTGATCATGGCCTTTCCTCCGTAGACAGTGCGGATCGCTGATGATAGTTCTGCCATGGAAACCCCTTTCAGCAGATACCCGCTGGCTCCGTATTTCAGCGCATTGTATACATATTCATCATCGTCAAATGTTGTCAGAATGATTATCTTTATCTGCGGATAATTTTCTTTGATAATCTGAGTGCAGGACACGCCGTCCATCCCTGGCATCCGTATATCCATCAAAATTACATCCGGCTTTGCCGTGCGCACTGAACGTATTACCTCTCTTCCGTCTGCCACCGTATCAATAACATCCATATCCTTGTTGGCAGACAGAACAATCTTTAAACTGTCCCGTATCAATTCCTGATCATCGGCAATAACAATCTTTATCTTTTCTCTCATTGATACTCCTCTCCCCACCGAATCGGTATCCGGGCAGTAATCAAAAACCCATCTTTACCATCATATTCCAGCGTGCCGTCTAAAAGATGCAGCCTTTCCTCCATATGCTTTAGTCCAAATCCTTCATGAATAAAATCACATCCCACTCCATTATCTCTAACCATAATTGTCAGCCATTGTTCTGCTTTGGAAATATAAATCCATATCTTCTTTGCATGTCCGTGGCGTATGGCATTGGTAGTCGCCTCCTGAACCACCCGGTAAATCGCTTCTTCCTCATCCTCATGGAATTTAAAAGGCTTTACCTGGTTTTGGAATTGGATTTCCGTTCCCGATGCAGCTCCTGTATCCTGTAGCATCTTTACAACAGCGTCCTCCAGATCCATCTTTTCCAAAGCATCCGGCCTCAGTTTGCTGACAGAACGCCTCACATCTGTCATACCCTGCCTTGCAGTATTGCCAATTTTGATTAACTGCTGCTTTGTAGCTTCCGGAGAAATGTCAATCATAGTAAGACAGGCATCGATTCCTGCTACAATTCCAGTAAGAGAATGGCCTAGAGTATCGTGAATCTCCCGGGCCAGCCGGTTTCTTTCTCGTACCTCTGCATTCTTCTCCGCTTCCGCTGCAAATTCCTTCAGCTTTTTATTGGCTTCCTCCAGCTGCTCATTCAAATTCTGAAAACGCTCCCGCTCCCTGTACTCTCCTTGAATCAGCATAGTCATATAAAGAATAAACAGGACCAGATTCATAGAACTGAACACACTCAGCAGTCCTTTCAGGAAAGCCTGTGTGCTGCCTCCGAAACATATCAGATATGACTCCCATGGAATCATATTAAAATAGCTCCCTGTCAGATTATAGTTGACGATGGTATACAGACACACCACTGCAATCCCTAAAATGACTTTCTGGCGGCTTCCCTTCTGTCCCCGCACCATATCCGCCACCACCAAAAGAACAAGGCCATTATAGTTCATATTCATGGCAATCGTAGTTCCGATGCAGAAAAACATTTCCGTGGCGGTAATAAGAAGCCGCACCATCCTTCTCTTATGATCCCATAACTGGCCCAGGCAGCTGAAAAATACCAGACAGAGATATCCTGCTACAGATATGCTCATCATGGCGCCTGGCGTCCATGGCCTAACCCGAATCAGACTTAGAAACATCTCCGCCTGCATTGCATCCACAATGGCAAAAATGCTGTAGGCCATGCTTCCCGCCACCAGTATCACAGCCCCCAAGTTCAAAATATAAGCTGCCTGCTGCAGATTGCTAACCACTCTCTCCCTAGTCATCTTTATTGCTCTTTCCCCCTTGGCTCATATCCTCTTCTACTGCCACCCATCGCTTCCATACACCCTTAGATTTTCCTCATCTATCAATTCTGTCTCTATTCTGATCGTCGTCTCCACCGGTTCCCCGTTAAGGATTTGGTACAGCGCCTCTGCCGCCTCTTTTCCGATTCTTCTGGGAAACTGGGCTGCTGTAGCCTCCATGAATCCTGCCTCCACCATGGATTTTCCATCTGGTGAGCCGTCCACTCCATAGACTGCAATGTTGCTTTCCAGGCCTGCATCCTTTAAAGCAGCCATGGTTCCCATAGCTGCAAGATCATTGAGGCACATAATAACATCTGTCTTTGGGTACTCTTTTAAAAGCCATTCTGTCACCGGCATAGCCACCTCCAGTTGCCCCAGGCAGTCTTCTTCCGCCAATATCACAAACTCCTCATGACCTTTTATGGTATCCTTAAATCCTTGAATTCTGTCAAACCCTGATTTAGCAGCGCTGTGTGTAAGTACAATGATATTTCCCCTCTTGCGATGCTCCAGCAGATGTTCTGCACACTGGACGCCTGCCTCATAATTATCTGAAACCACTGTGCAGTTTACCAGCTCCCAATCAAAAACATCGCTGTCCACAACAATAATGGGAATACCTGCTTCATATGCCTCTTTCAAAGCCGGGCTGATCATTTTCCAGTCCACCGGATTAATAAAAAGTCCGTCTACCTTCCGATCTATCATCTCTTTCACTTGCTCAATCTGCTTCGAAATGTCAAGAGCCGGATCTCGAGTAATCAGCATATCCCCTCTTGCTTCCACAATGCCTCGTATTTCATTATCAATAATCTCATAAAATGGATTATTCATGGTCATATAAGTAGCCCCGAATTTATAGACCTTTCTATCTTCCACGACATCCCTGATTCTCTGTTTCGTCAATCCCCAAACCGCCAGGCATGCTGCCAATGCAATTACTGCAAAAACCATAATCCCTGGTATTGACTTCTGATCCTTTCCCATATCTCTGCCTCCACGGCTCTGTCTGTTTTATTACCATTTTATCACTGTAATACATTTTTTTGAAGATATATTTCTGTCCCAGCCCTTTTGGGAAAGCCTTTTTCTAGAAACATTGGCCACCCTTCCCTTAGCTATTACGAAAAAATCCGCAGGGAGTCATTTATTTATGCCGCCCTGCGTTCCTTCTATTTTTGTACAGCCTTTAGTATATGCTCCACATTCTTTTTTCCATTTTTATATCCTATATGGATGAGTAAAGCAATGCCTCCCCCTACGACGGCAAGCACTATGCCAAATACTCCCCTCAGAATATTTATTTCCGTTACAAAGCCCATATATGTCAGCAGAATCCCAATACCTGTCAAGGACAGTGCTCCCCTTCTCCAGATACTAATCCTTTTCAAGGCTCTGGCCTGCATGCTTGCTTCCTGTATCAGATAATTCTTGTAGGCTTCCGGCATCGCCTCCTCACCTCCTGTTCTTAGTAAGACAGTCCCGGATCAAAGAACCCAAGAAGGACCCCTGCAAATGCGATTACCACCAGTATCAACATAACCATGGTAGGAGAAATTTTCCTTTTTGTCATAAGCCACCAACAGAAAATTACCGTGCCAGCCGAAAGCAGTTTTGGATAAACTGAGTCAAAGGTACTCTGCAGGTCAATAACTCCCGGAATATTAAAAGCAGTTGTAACGCTAATCCAGCTTGCCGCCACGGCTCCTATTACCATAGTGCCGATCATGATAATGGAATCACGGAGTGCCTGCGCCTGCTCGCCTACCAGCATTTCTACAGCTTTGCCACCCATCTCATAGCCTTTAAAATATGCAAACTTCATTCCGAAAAACATCAAAGCATTCCAAACTATAATATAAAAAATTGCGCCCAGCGGAGAACCATTTCCCGAAAGTCCAAGCCCGATTCCAAGAAGAATAGGAATCAAAGTTCCTACGATGAGCGAATCGCCGATACCGGCCAGAGGCCCCATGAGCCCTGCACGGATGCCATTAATAGTTTCGCCGTCAATAGGCTCCCCATTTGCTTTCGCTTCTTCCAAGCCTGCCGTCATACCCACTACAATCGTCCCTATCTGGGGCTCTGTATTAAAGAATGCCGTGTAAGTCTGTATTGCATCCTTTTTTTCGTCCTGGGTATCATACAGTTCCTCCACAACAGGAAGCATGGAACAAAGATATCCGAATGTCTGCATATGCTCCTGGGAAAAACAGGTCAAATTGCCGTAAAACCAGGATAAGAAAGATTTGTTTAATGTTTTCTTTGATAATTTCTTCATCTTAAATATCCTCCTCGTCATCATCATATGCTGCCGTGCCTGCTAATGCCGGGCGCACTTTCAGCATTTGAATCTTATAATTAATCACTGCAAAGAACCCTCCGATAACCGCTGCCCCAATCAGGTTTACTCCCATGCATGCCGCCAGGGTAAAGCCAAAGAAAAAGGTAAGAAAATCCGCTGCCTTGTTCACTACCTGCTTTAAAAGTATTGCCACGCCTACTGCCGGAAGCAGACTGCCCACTGTAAACAATGTCTTCATAGCAATGCCGTCCATAGGCAGATATGTCTTCATCAAATCCACCATGCTGGAACCAGCCATGGTTATGATCACTGTGGGAATGAAAGAACACAGCAGATGGGAAATCCATGGAAGGCCCATATCCACCAGATACAATTTTCTAAAGTCTCCCTTTTCCACGGCTTTCCAGCCCATATGCTGCCAAACCAGGTTTACAGTTGCTGTTCCGTAAAACAGAACGGTTCCAAGAGTTCCAACAGCTGCACCCAAGGCTGCCGCCATATCTCTGGCTGCATCTGAGGCTGGGTCCAGTCCCATACCCTTTATGGCGCAGATGGCAAGAGGGATGCCGATATAGCTGATGGCCCTCACATCCGCCGAGACGGTTCCTCCTGGAGTAACCAATGCTATGTAAATAACCTGAATTGCCGCACCTACGATAATGCCTGTCTTCATATCCCCCAAAATCAGGCCGACTACTAATCCTGCTACCAGGGGCCGTCCCAATGTATAGTTTCCGAATGTGGTTCCGCCTAGCCCCGGCATACTGGATAAGCATGCGCACAGTCCCAGAAGAACCGCTTGTATGATATTAATCTGCATAAATGTCTGCCATCCTTTCTTTACTGTAAAAGTCCGCCGCCGAATAGGCGGCATGAATTCAGGTATTCCAAATGTGCCCTCCAGACTTTCATGTGTTGTGGTGTGTCCGCTGCCGGGCGCATGAAGGTTTAATTAAAACCGAATTGTCCCCTGAATTTTTTCCAGTTACCGATTGCCTCGTCTTTCAACAGAGCAAACTCTACACTGTAGCCCTTTTTCATAATGTCCTCCAAAGCTTGGGCTTCCTCCTGGGTAATGGACTGATTGTTGCCTAATTTAACCGCTCCCGGCCTGTCATTACATGGTCCGATAATAACTGTCGGGATTCCCGGGTTGAATCCCTGATCCACCAAAATCCTTTTCATATCAATAGGGTTTTTAGTAATCAGAAAATACCTGTCCTTGCTGTCCAGAACCTTCTGACATTTTGCCTTCCACTCTTCCATAGTCCACACAAAAGTTTTCTTTCCTGACGCACTTTTGTAAGCCGCCTTCAGCACTGGATTGTTGGCTGCCAAATCGTTGACTGCCACTAACCCGTCGCAGGGATACTCTAAAGCCCATCTGGTACAAGTCTGCCCATGGATCATACGGTCATCTACACGAACAAATGAAACTGCCATTTTTCTTCCTCCTTATATTTCCGCTTCGTCGCTGTCTCTGACATCAAGCTGCATTCTCTGAATAGCATTTTGTGATTCCAAAATTAAGCTGGCCTCAAGGCTTTCCATGTCCATAGCGTCTTTCATCATGGACGCAGTCAGAGCCATTGCAAGGTTCATCCCTCCAAAAGCCACGGTTTTTTCCAGCATCCCTTTCTTCGACAGTACATCCAGTGCATTGGTCAGCGGCGATCCTCCGATAATGTCTGCCAAAAGAATGATCTCATCATCATTTTCTATGGGAGTAATGACTTTTTCAAACCGCTCTACAAATACATCAGCTCCCATTCCATCCTCCATGCTGGCGCTTAACACGTCCTCTCGCTCTCCTCCTCCAAGCATTTTCAATACGCTGTGGAGGCCTGGTGCAAAGGTGCCATGACTGACCAGTACTACATACTTCATACAAATTCCTCCTTTGTCATTCCCTTTTGTGGTGTAATTGTACCAAGCGCCATATGGAAAAACATCTGTATATTGTCACTATTTTAGGGCGGGTTTTATTACATTTGTCATTTTGGATATGACAAATAGCATTATGAAAACCAGAATAGCAGAAGCAGAATCCAATCTGCTAGGAACAGATTGTCAAAATTTCGGAACACATTGCTGCGGCATCAGCCCCCCTTAGAATTGAAAAAACATCATAGCTATATTATACTTTTATCTATACGATTACTTCATGCCTACATCAAACAAGGAGCATCCAATGAAAACACTGCAGAAGATCATCAGCCAATATATGCGTCATGTTACATACTTTCTAATAGCTATTATACTTGTAATCATTGTATATATCCAAATAGCCAATGAGCAAAGACAGGCCTACGAAAATGCCACCAGAACTTTCTATCAGATTGAGCAGGTTTTAAATCAAAATCAGGAAGAACTTGCAGAAATCAGAGAAGCTTACAGTAAAACGTGTCTGCACAACGCAGAAGCCATTGCCTACATTATCCAGAATGAGCCTTCTATATTGGGAAGTATCGGAGGCTTAAAGAAGATCGCACAATTTATGGAAGTAGATGAGATTCATATTTTTGATAAAACAGGCCGTATTTTTGCCGGGACACATCCTGAATATTATGATTACACCTTCGATTCCGGAGAACAAATGAGCTTTTTTAAGCCCATGCTGGAAGATCAGTCCCTAAAGCTCGTTCAAGATATTACGCCAAACACCGCTGAAGCAAAGTTAATGCAGTATTCAGCGCTTTGGAGCAAGAATAACGATTTCATCGTCCAAGTTGGAATGGAACCTGTCAGAGTCATGAATGTCAGTGCAAAAAACGAACTGTCATTCCTTTTTTCCTTGTTTCGAGTCAATTTAGAGGCAGGATACTATGCCATCCATTCGGAAACCGGAGAAATCGTCGGTTCCACCGATTTAACATATGTGGGAAAGAATCTTACGGAAATAGGACTGGAACTTAATGACCTTACAAATAATGGGAAGGGATTCCACACAGTAATAAACGGTGAACATTCCTATTGCATTTTCACTAAAATCGGCTCTAATTATATTGGCCGGATCATTCCCAACCGTATACTTTATCAACGCATTCCATGGAGTACCTTCATGTTAGCAGCATGTTTGATCACTATCACTCTGATTTTATCCTATGCAGTAACCGGATATATGAACAAATACGTAGTAGGCGGCATCCACAGCATTAATGAGAGACTGCACAGGATTGCCCAGGGTAATCTTGACGAAATGGTTGACATTCATACCAGCGTAGAATTTTCAGAATTAAGCAGCTATATCAACAGCATGAAGAAAAGCCTTTTGGACAATAACAAAAAAATGTCATACGTCCTGAGTAAGACAAAGATGTATATTGGCGTTTATGAGTATAACCAGCATATGAAAAGGGTACGCTTTACTGAATATGTACCGCAGATTCTTCTGTTAGATCATAAGGAGGCGGCACGGTTATCTTCGGATTACCTCATGTTTAAAAATTTTATTGATAATCTGCGGCAAACCCCCATTGCCAATGATTCCGGTGTATTTGAATTGAAAGGTCACTATATAAAGCTGGAAGAAATCACCGATAGAAGCGGAGTATTCGGCGTCCTAATCGATGTAACAAAAGAAATTTGCGAACGAAAGAAAATGGAGGCTGAACGGGATATTGATCTCCTTACTGGTCTGTATAACCGACGGGGGATGGAGATGAAACTTACCTCGTTGTTCAGTAATCCGGATGAGCTGGCCCATAGTGCGCTCATTATGATTGATGCCGACAATCTTAAAACTATTAATGACACTTACGGCCATGAGGCAGGAGATGTTTATCTCAAAAAGATTGCCCGGCTTATTACAAGCATAGATGTTAAAAAATCAGTATCCGCCCGGCTAGGCGGCGATGAATTTGTATTGTTCTGGTACCAGTACGATAATGAAAAGGACTTGCTTAATGCACTTAGTATGTTGGAAAGTATTCAAGAGCATAACCCTGTTCCACTTAATAACAAAGTTTATGTTCCTCTCCGTTTCTCCTTTGGTTACTGTTTAACGACTAAAAATATGGATTATCACGGACTGTTAAAAGAAGCTGACAAGAGAATGTATCAGCAAAAACGGAAGCGGAAAGCCTTGGCCTCCGGAGCTCCACAGTCATCTGAACCCACTTAAATGTGGGTTCTTTTTGTACCAATATTGAGCACTATTCTGTAAGCGAAAACTTCCCTGCTATTTTTTAATTACTTTTTCAATTATCCAAGCCAAGTTGAAAAAGCAGAATCTTTTGAAGAAGTACAGGGGTGGTTATTTTGATCCTGCTGTCGGATTTTTTAATAACTTCCCGGAACAGAGGATAGAGCTTAATGTCTTCTATAACAATACAGGCTATGTAAGCCTGTCAGCAGGAAGCCAGCCCCTGGCCGTTTGATACTCCTCCAGGCAAACGCAAGCACTCGGTTCTTCTGCATGTACTGATATACCTTTCCTATTGTGTGACATCCCAACCTGCAAATATGGAACAGACTCTTTAAATCTCAAGAATTGACAGCACTTTCCACTGAATCAAAAAGGGGATACTTAGTTTTCACTAAGTATCCCCTTTTTGTTAGCGTGCATGAGAAGGCTCGAACTCCCAACCTCCTGATCCGTAGTCAGGCACTCTATCCAATTGAGCTACATGCACATCCGCTATTTCTACAACGACTATAAGTTTACCTCATTATGTCTTATTTGTCAAGTATTTTCCATTAAAAATACTGAAAAAATTGCCGCCTGTGTTTGCTCAAAATACTGTTTCTTTTTCCTCTTTCTATTGGCCTTATATTCAATGGCAATAGAAAAGGCTGCGGAATCTGTTTTTCCACAGCCTTTTTCCAATCTAATCTTAGCTGGTTTTACTCAAATACCACGCACCCTACAACTGTCTTCTGTAAATCGCTGGCTTTCTCAATCTCCAGTGCCACCTGGCTGTACAACGATTCTCCACACTGCTCTATGAGCACAAGTCCGCCGCACTCCGGCAATTTTCTCAGACCATCTGCATTGTGAAGAATATTTCCGCCTGATACTACATTTATTCCCGGCAGCCTGCCTGCCAGCTCTGACGCAACACGGCTGATGGTTTCTTCTTTCGCATTGCCTGCTATAAGCAGCGAATGCACATCTCCCGCATAATTACAGATATTTGCAGAAATAAGGCCAAATTCATGAGCCTCATCTGTATCATGGGCACGGCCTTCCAGCCGGCTGAGCCATGCATCGATCTTACCTGTCTTTTTGTTTCCCGCAGGCAAAGTTCCTAATATCTTTATTTTAAAGCGATACTTTAACTCTTTTGATGAATACACTTTGTCACTCATAACAAATACAATAGAGACTAGGAATGCTGCCAGAAAGACGCCCATAATCCCGCCGATAACGCCATATTTCGCTCCGGTTAATACAGGGGATGCCAGTGTTGAATCTTTGGGCTCCTCAGCGTTTTCTAATTCATCGTTTTTTGTCTGAAGGCTTTCTGTCAGCCTGTCCAGCCGCGCCCGCTCATTATTTTGCTGATCAGCCAGAGAAAAGTCTATTTTAGAGCTTATGGTGCTGCTGACTTCATCTATGGCATGGGGGCCGATGCTGGACTGAATCTGGCCCTGATACTTCTTACCTGCATTAATAATGCCTTCCAAAATCTCCTTTGCGCCTTCTTCGTCTTTATATCTTACCTGTACTGTCAGAAAATTATTCTGCCAGTTGCGGATAATAAGTCCCCCGCCTGCAACGCGAAACAGCTCGTCATTCCCGGAATAGCTGTCTCTTCCCATAGTTACCGTTACCAGTTCCTGAAGGTAGCGGTGGTCAACTCCCCTTTCCTCTGCAATTTCAGACAGCAGGCTGCTGCTAGTCAGTACTGACTGATACGCCCGCATTATGGTTGTTGTAAGCTCGTCGCTTTGATTCCCATCTCTGTCTTCTGTCCTAATAAAAAGCTCTGCTTTTGCTTCCCAAACATCATAGGGACTTATATTCATCAGAATAGAATTTTCCATGTACTCTTCCTGGCTGGAAATATTGCGGGTCAGATTATCAATCTCCCGCTGGCAGGCTTCCATACTTTTATTATAGGTTTCTAATTCCTTTGCATAATTTTCCTGTGCCTCTTCATATTCCTGTCCATTACTTTGGTATGCTGATATAGCCTTATAGCCTCCCAGCACCAATGCCAGAGCCAGCGAAAAAACCAGAAGCATCCTCCATCTGCGGAGAACTGCAAACATCAGTTCCTTTAAGTCGATCTCTCGTTCATATGTATTATTATAATCCATGGCTTTCTCTCCTTTATATTTTATAATGCGGTTTTTGCCCTGCAATCATAAAATGACAATCATATAATTCTAAAACTGTATTATCTGATGGTAAATACACATACAAAAACCGTGCTATTGATTATATCATAGATCATTATAATAATATACGGCCTTCCATTATTTTTAAGCTATTTTTAAAAAAGTATTCCTTTAAAAAGAAAACTTTTTCCAGCAGGCATTTCACCAGTATAGCATCAGATCATTCGGTTCATATATAATTTCTTCTGTTCCATATTGCTGTGGACATAAATATCCATCGTAATTTTTACGGACGAATGGCCCAGAATCTCCGAAAGCGCCTTACTGTCAAAGCCCATTTCAATCCACCTGGAAGCAAATGCATGGCGCAGAGCATGAATATTAATTTCAGGAATGCAGCGCTTTCTTAAAAGGTTCTTAAATCTTCTTTGAACCCCCCTAGGTTCCATGCACTTCATTGTCCCTGTTAAAATATAACATGGCTCATCCCTTTTATAGCGCAGCATCTTTAAAATAAGAAAATCCGGAAGTGGTATCTCCCGGATTGATGTCCCCGTTTTCGGGGTCCCTATATATACAATTGTTTTTGATAAATCCTCTTGAATACCTGGCTGCGGCGGTTTCTGCAATTGAGTTCCTGTTTCCGGATTCCTGATTCTGGATACAGTACGGTTTATGCGGATTGTTCCGCCTCCCCAATTTACATCCCCCCACTGCAGGCCGCATAATTCTCCCACCCGGATACCTGTACAAATAGAAATCAGCAGGCCCATATCAAATACCTTGTCCGAATCTTCCAAGTAACGCAGCAGCCTTTCCGCATGATCGTGTTCAAACATTCTGGCAGAAGATCTTTTATATTTGGGAATGTGATAGTGAAGCCTTTCTGACGGTTTCAGTCCCAGATCCTCCCCCATCTGTACAATTGCCTTCATTAAAAATACAATGAGACGCAGTGTATTCCAGGATAATTCCTGGCTCTGTTTATCCTGGAAATACTGTTCCAACAGTCTGTTGCTCAATTCAGATACCTGAAGTTTGCCCAAGTCAGGCAGAATATGTTTCTCAATCATGGTAACATATACTCCATAAGTGGAGGGCTTTACCTGATAACGAACACACTCCGCCCATTGGCGGCATAGTTGGGAAAAATTTTTTTCTTTTGTCATGGTTCCATCTCCTTTGCTTTTTGATAGTTTTATCATAGCAAAGAGAATGGTTCCTTACCCCTAAGCCATCGGCTTATTTTCTTGTTTCCCTCCAAATTTTCCCATATTTTTTTAAATTTCTTACCATATAAAATATAAAATAATACGCTGATGAAGCCAGCGGAAGCCCAATATACCTGTAGACCCGCCAATGCATCAAAGCCGCTTTTGCCTTATTTCCTGACTTAGAATCCCCACTGACACGGTAAATCAGCAGCGGTTTATTAACCCCATATGCTTCTAAGCCCTCATTTTTCAGCACACGCAGCCATACTGCATAATCCTCATGCATATTTCCTGATGCCATAGGATATTTCTCCATCAAAGCCTTTTCAATCAATACTGAGGAACAGGAAATAACATTCTGTTTAAGCAACTGACGGAATGAGATTTTTTCCGGGACATTCAGACAATAATCCAAACGCCCTCCTTCCTGATCCATAAAGGCAGAGCCAGTAAAAACAAATCTGGCGTCTGATTTGTGGATTTGTTCAACCTGTTCTTCCAGTTTTTTTTCTTCCCATGCATCATCACTGTCCAAAAATGCAATCCACTGGCCGCAGGCTAAAGAAACTCCTCTGTTGCGGGTTTCGGAAACACCCAGATTCCGCCTGTTTTCTATATAGCGAATTCTTTTGTCAGATTTTGCCGAATCCAGAATAATATCTCTGGTTCTGTCTTTTGACTTGTCATTAACAACCAGCAATTCCCAATCTTTAAAAGTCTGGGCCATAACAGACCCCATAGCTTGACGAATCGTCTTTTCTGCATTGTAAGCTGGCATCACAATACTGATCAACATAATTCAGACTCCTTCCGTGCTTTCAGGAGTAAATACAATCTTGACAGTCAGCAAAAGCAATTTTAAATCCATCCATAAAGAATAATGCTCAATATAGTAAAGATCCAGTTTCAGCTTGTCATAGGGAACTGTATTATATTTCCCATAAATCTGGGCAAACCCTGTTAATCCTGCTTTTACCTTCATACGATATGCAAACTCCGGCAATTCCTCTTTATACTCCTGGATGATCTCCGGGCGTTCCGGCCTTGGCCCTACAAAAGACATATCCCCCTTAATTACATTAAACAGCTGCGGCAGCTCATCAATCCGCAATTTCCGAATAAACGCACCAACCGGCGTAATACGGCTGTCTCTCTTTTGTGCCAGCCGGGCAACTCCATCCTTTTCCGCATCCACCCTCATACTCCTGAATTTATAAATATAAAAGGGATTTCCAAACAGACTGCATCTCACCTGCTTATATAATACAGGCCCTCGGTCGTACATTTTAATGAAAACAGCTGTAAGAAGCATAATCGGAGCGGTCAAAAGCAGCAGCAAAGACGCTACAACAATATCAATCAAGCGTTTTACAACCATTTGATCAATTGTCAGGGCATTGCTCCGGATCAGAAACAGCGGTGTATCAAAAAAATGCATCATTTCTGAGCCGGAAAGTAAAATATCTGATATACTGGGCATAGTGTATATCCGAATCCTGAGGCCATAACATTCCTTCAAAATATCATTTCGTATATAATTAGGGACATCCCATAGCATCACAGTATTATAATCAGAAAGCTGATCCCAGACTTTTTCTATCTCAGTCTCAGCATTAATCCACTGCAAAACAGAAAATTTATCTTTCCGCTCTATGATCTTTTTTCGGGCCTCCTCTTCCTTTTCTCTCCCATATATAAGAAGAATCTTATGGGGCGGAAAAAACTTTCCATACATCTTCATAGCAGCCTTTGTCCAAACAAGTACCAAAAAGATATTAATTCCGGTAACCATCACAATCGGGGTAATCGGCAAAAGCCGGTAGGCCAGCAGTACAACCTCAACATAGAAAACCGTATTAGCACAAAAAATTGCCACAATCTGTGAAAGCATTACATCAAACTGCTTATGATATCCTATTTTCAAACCACCATATATGTGTGTAAAAAACATAAGCACCACAACATATAATGTCATTATATACCAATGTCCCTTTGTCCAGAAGGGGATTCTGATATAGGGATTATAATATTGGCGCCACATCCTGTCCATTAAAATTTCCTGCATCAAAATATTGATTCCTGCAACAGTCAATGTGTACAGCCTTCGTTTTATTTCCTGTATATTCAAATGTTTTCCTCTTTCTTGTTATATTTTAAAATTCTTCACCATTTTATCATAAGGGTATCTAAGATTCAAGGTACCTCTTTATAACAAAAAGAGTCCCGAAAATCGAGACTCTTTAAGTGCCGCAGACCGGAATCGAACCGGTACGGGAGATTAGTCCCGCAGGATTTTAAGTCCTGTGCGTCTGCCAGTTCCGCCACTGCGGCCTATCCCATTTATATCACAAATAAAATATATGATAAATGGGGCCTATAGGGCTCGAACCTATGACCCTCTGCTTGTAAGGCAGATGCTCT
>CATLBO010000068.1 GCA_949879025.1 uncultured Hungatella sp.
GATACTCTGTCAAAGGATATGAAAAGGCGGGGAATGAAATTTGTGGGGACTACCATTATATATGCATATCTTCAGGCAGTGGGAGTGATCTATTCCCATGAAGAGGGATGCTTTCTGGAACATGGAGCAACAGGGAAACATGAGTAAAGGAAATTTAAAGCTGAAAACTTTGGAATCTGGTTTTTCCGTGTGCAAGGTGGAAGACTTCTCTATGGTTAGCCAGGAGGCGGTTTATTGTTTTACAGGAAAAACCAAGGAGGAGAATTCCTTGGTGTGCAAGACAGCTGATATACCACCCAATACGTTGGATAGAGAGGACGGGTGGAAAGGGTTTTTCATTGAAGGGACTCTGGATTTTTCACTGATTGGCATATTGGCTGAGATTTCTGCTGTGCTGGCAGATAACGGCATCAGCATTTTCGTTGTTTCTACCTATAGTACAGACTATATTTTTGTGAAACAGGAAAATTTCCAAAAAGCATTGCAGGTTCTTGAAGATGCAGGATTTGAAAGGTGACACAATGCAGCGCATGCTCACAGACTTGGAAGGGATGGTCAATAAGATATAAGTAAGAGCAACAAAACAGTATTCAAGCCGAAAAAAATATGCTATACTAAAGCATGTTTCAAAGACATAAATGACTGCGTATGCGGTCTGAAAAACCACTGTGAAGACAAAAAATGTATCAGGGAGGAACTGGCGTATGGCATGGTATGACGAAGCCGTATTTTATCACATTTATCCTTTGGGTCTTGCAGGAGCGCCCAAGACCAACTCTTACGGGGAGCCTGAGCATCGGCTGAATGGGCTGCTGCCGTGGATTTCCCATATAAAGGATATTGGCTGCACCGCACTGTATATCGGCCCGCTGTTTGAGTCTGTAGGTCATGGTTATGAGACTACGGATTACAAAAAGCTGGACAGCCGTTTGGGGACAAATGAGGATCTTGCTGCATTTGTGGCGGAATGCCATAAGCAGGGGATCCGGGTGATTTTGGACGGTGTGTTTAATCATACGGGACGGGATTTCTTTGCTTTCCAGGATATTAAGAAGAACAGGGAACATTCTCCTTACAAAGATTGGTACTGCAATGTGAATTTTTGGGGCAATAATGAATATAATGACGGATTTTCCTATGAAAACTGGGGCGGGTACAATCTTTTGGTGAAATTGAACCAGAATAATCCGGCAGTAAGGGATTACATTTGCGATGTTATCCGATTCTGGGCCAGTGAATTTAAAATTGACGGCATCCGCCTGGATGCTGCGGATGTACTGGATTTTGGGTATATGCAGGCTCTAAGGCAGACGGCCAATGAAATCGGGCCGGATTTCTGGCTTATGGGAGAGGTAATTCACGGCGACTACACCCGATGGGTAAATGAAGGGACGCTGCATTCGGTTACAAATTACCATCTGCATAAGGCGCTGTATTCAGGACACAATGACCATAACTATTTTGAGATCGCCCACACCGTAAAAAGGCTTTATGACATGGGAGGAAGCCGCCCTGACGGGCTGAAACTTTATAATTTCGCAGATAACCATGATGTGGAGCGCATCTATACCAAATTAAACAATAAAGATCACTTTGTGCCTGTGCATATTCTGATGTACACCCTTCCGGGAGTGCCGTCTGTTTACTATGGTTCGGAATTCGGCATAGAAGGAAAAAAGGAGCGGTACTCTGATGATTCCCTGCGTCCGGCTTTAGATTTGAAAGATTATCAGGACGCCCTGAAAGACAATGTCTGCACACGGCTGATTTGCGCACTGGGCAAAATCCGCCGTAAGGTGAAAGCCCTGTCTTACGGCGGATACAAAGAACTGGTGCTGACAAACCGCCAGTATGGGTTTGCAAGAGATTATAACGGAGAAACTGTTTTTGTAGCAGTTAATAATGATGACAGTGAGGCTTCTATGAGCCTTCCTGCAGGAAATGCCGCATCTTACAGGGATCTGCTGTCAGGTGACAAAGCAGATGTATGCGGCGGACGGCTTATGATTACAATACAGGCAAACAGCGGCGGGATCTGGGTTCCTGTCAGCAGGCAGGAAGAACAGGAAGCGGATATTGCCCAGGAAGCGTTGGACGGGTTCAAAACTGTGAAAACAGATGAAGGGCCAATACAGGAAAAAGAGGCGCCTGCAAAAGAAAACATGGAGCCGGAAAAAGGGCAGGAAAGCAGCCAGGATCAGAAAAAGGAAACGATGCAGGATACACATCTTGCGGCTGATGAGCAGACAGAGGCTGCGGGCGAAAAGCAGCCTGATGCCAAAGCAAATCAGCAGCCAAAAGAAGATTCTTTGCAGCAGGAGGATTCCAAGAAGAAGGAAACCCCTATCCCTGCCAAAAAGAAAGCATATGAGGAGATGACCATTGAGGAGCTGCAGCAGGAAATTCTGGAAAAAATGGCAATGAATGGGCCTGTAACAGACAGAATGAGGCTGGATGTAATGGAAAATGTATATCACAATTCCCTTATTAATTGGGTGAAAAGTTTCCGCTAGAAATACAAAAAGGCATTGCTGCAGTGAGGCAATGCCTTTTTGCGTTTCGGAAGAAGAGAGAGGAGGGCCGGCGGATGATCTTAAACACAGGAAGCAGGACAGATATACCGGCATTTTACAGCCAATGGTTTTTTAACCGGATAAAGGAGGGATTTGTTCTTGTCCGCAATCCCTACTATCCGTCGCAGGTTACAAGATACAGGTTAAGCCCAGAAGTTATCGACATTTTGGTATTCTGCACGAAGAACCCGGAACCTATGATTAACAGGTTAAACATATTGTCGCCCTATACCTGCTTCTGGTTTGTCACCATAACGTCTTATGGAGAGGATGTGGAACCTTATGTTCCTCCAAAGGAAAATGTTATAGAAAGCGTGAAAAGGTTATGGCAGAAAACAGGAAGCCAGCGGATCAGCTGGAGATATGATCCGGTATTTATTACAGAGAAATATACTGTGGAATACCATATCCGGGAATTTGACAGGATGGCTGAGTCGCTGAAGGGATATACCAATCAATGTGTAGTAAGCTTTCTTGATCTGTATGAGAAAACGAAACGTAATTTTCCCCAGGGAAAGGCAGTTGCCGGGAAAGAACAGGAACTGCTTATTCAGGCATTTTCAGAGACAGCGGCCAGAACCCACATGCAGATACATTTGTGCTGTGAAAACAGGTTACTGGAAAGAGACTGGGTAGATGCCTGCGGATGCATGTCAAAGGAAGTGCTGGAAAAGGCTGCAGGCTTCAGGCTCCAGGTTCCAGGAAAGCGTCCTGCAAGACAACAGTGCAGCTGCCTTTTGGGGGCTGACATCGGGGCATATAATACCTGCAGCCATGGATGCCTGTACTGCTATGCCAATTATGACAGGAAAACAGTTATCCACAACAGGGCCTGCCATGATATGGATTCTCCGTTTCTCATCGGCGGCAGCCAGGAGGGTGACGTGATCCGGGACGCCAGCCAGCAGGCGTGGAGGGACAGGCAGATGAGCCTGTTTGACATGATGTAAGCCTGAAGTATGGTGAAATCTTTCAAAGGATGTACCAATGACTGCAATCCAGGACGCTATGAATACACTTGTAGAAAAAAGTATTGATTTATAAAACAATATCGAGTATATTATGTAATAGGTTATCCAGGGCCCTGGGCCGAAAGGAGAGATGGGAGTCATGATAAAGATAGCTGTTGACGCCATGGGAGGCGATTATGCTCCTGGGGAGATGGTCAAAGGGGCTGTAGAGGCACTGAAGAAAAGGGATCAGGTCAGCGTGGTGCTGGTTGGTCAGAAGGATAAGATTGAGAAAGAACTGGAAGGGTGCACTTACCCCCAGGACAGGCTTTCTATTGTCCATGCCTCTGAGGTAATCGAGACCGGGGAGCCGCCGGTCAATGCCGTCAGGAAGAAAAAAGATTCATCCATTGTGGCGGGAATGAACCTGGTAAAGAGGCAGGAGGCAGATGCATTTGTGTCAGCAGGAAGTTCCGGAGCAATTTTAGTAGGCGGCCAGATCATTGTGGGAAGGATAAAAGGGGTGGAGCGTCCTCCTCTTGCGCCTTTGATTCCCACCAGGACGGGAGTGTCCCTGCTGATTGACTGCGGAGCCAATGTGGATGCAAGACCTTCTCATCTGGTTCAGTTTGCAAGAATGGGTTCTATTTATATGGAACACGTCATAGGCATTAAGCATCCAAGGGTTGCCATTGTCAACATCGGCGCTGAGGAGGAGAAGGGCAATGCTCTGGTAAAGGAGACCTTTCCTCTTTTAAAAGCCTGCGAGGATATTAACTTTATAGGAAGCATTGAAGCCAGGGATATTCCCCAGGGAGGAGCAGATGTTATCGTCAGTGAGGCGTTTGTGGGCAATGTGATCTTAAAGCTTTATGAGGGAGTAGGAGCTACCATGCTTTCCATGGTGAAGGAGGGGCTTATGACAAGCCTCAGAAGCAAAATCGGGGCGCTTCTTGTGAAGCCGGCTCTAAAGGAAACCATGAAGGCGTTTGACGCCAGCCAGTACGGGGGAGCGCCGCTTTTAGGGCTTAAAGGCCTGGTGGTAAAGGCTCATGGCAATTCAAAATCCGTGGAGGTGTGCAATTCCATTCTCCAGTGCGTCACCTTTAAGGAGCAGCAGATTAACGAAAAAATAAAGGAGAGCCTGCAGCCAAATAAAGAGCAGGAATAAAAAAGAGAGGAAGGTTATTGCTATGGAATTGGAAAAATTACAGGGGATTATTGCAGAGGTGCTGAATGTCAGTGAGGATGAGATTACCACATCTACCACGTTTGTAGACGATTTAGGCGCTGACTCCCTGGATATTTTCGAGATTATCGCTGCCATTGAAGAGCAGTTTGATATCGAAATTCCACAGGAAGAAGCAGAGAAGATCGTTACCGTAGGCGATGCCGTAGAGCAGATCAGAAACATATTGAATTGAGAAAAATGTGACAGCCAAAGACGGGAACTTCTTAACCAGATGCCCCGCACTTTGGGACTGCAGCAAAAGGATAGAAGAAAAAGCCCTAGAATTAGGGCTTTTTCCCTCTATAGAGGAGGTATGTAAAATATGAGCCGAAAGCTGAAAGAACTGGAGATGAGGATAGGATACCGGTTTAAGGACAGGGATCTGATTTTTGGGGCCATGACTCACAGCTCCTATGCCAATGAACACCGCATTGACAAAATACGGTGCAATGAGCGGCTGGAGTTTCTGGGGGATGCGGTTTTGGAGGTGGTCAGCAGTGATTACCTGTACCATGAACATCCGGATATGCCGGAGGGGGAGCTGACGAAACTGCGGGCAAGCATGGTGTGCGAGCCTACTTTGGCCCTTTGCGCAGGGGAGATTGAGCTGGGGGAATACCTGCTGCTGGGAAAGGGCGAGGAAGCCACAGGAGGCAGGGAAAGGAACTCGGTTGTGTCTGACGCCATGGAAGCCCTGATTGGAGCGATTTATCTGGATGGTGGTTTTGCTAGTGCAAAAGAGTTTATTCATCGGTTTGTTTTAAATGATATTGAGCATAAGCAGCTCTTTTTTGATAGCAAGACTATTTTACAGGAAATGGTGCAGGCCATGGGGGATGAGTCCTTAAGCTATGAGATGATCAGAGAGGAAGGGCCTGACCATAATAAGACCTTTGAAGCCAGGGCGCTGGTGGGCTGCAATGAGGTGGGCCGGGGCATGGGAAGGACGAAAAAGGCGGCAGAGAGTATGGCAGCTTATCGGGGGATTTTAAGGCTGAAAGGGAAGACGGATAACCATGTATCTGAAAAGCATTGAAGTACAGGGCTTTAAGTCATTTGCCAATAAGATTGTGTTTGAATTCCATAATGGAATTACGGGCATCGTAGGGCCAAACGGAAGCGGCAAAAGCAATGTGGCAGACGCAGTCAGATGGGTGCTGGGGGAGCAGCGGATTAAACAGCTGCGGGGAGCCAGCATGCAGGATGTGATCTTCTCAGGCACGGAGACAAGAAAGCCTCAGGGCTTTGCTTATGTGGCCATTACCCTGGACAACGGGGATCATCAGCTGGCCATTGATTATGATCAGGTGACTGTGGCCAGGAGGATCTACCGTTCAGGGGAAAGCGAGTACCTGATTAACGGAAGCGCATGCCGCCTGAAAGACATTCAGGAATTGTTCTATGACACAGGCATCGGCAAAGAAGGGTACTCCATAATCGGACAGGGACAGATTGACCGGATCTTAAGCGGAAAGCCGGAAGACCGGCGGGAGCTGTTTGACGAGGCAGCAGGGATCGTGAAATTTAAGCGGAGGAAGGCCATTGCCCAGAAGAAGCTGGAGGATGAGAAGCAGAACCTGGTGCGGGTCAGTGACATTCTGACAGAACTGGAGAAGCAGGTAGGGCCTCTTGCCAGGCAGTCCCAGGCAGCCAGAGAGTATCTGCGGCTAAAGGAGGAACTGAAGGCCTATGAGGTAAACGTGTTCCTGACAGAATGTGCGGATATAAAGATTCAGCTGAAGGAGACAGAAAGCAATACGGATGTGGTGTCAGGAGATCTGGAGGAGACCAAGGCAAAAGCTGACCAGATTCGGGTGACGTATGACCAGATTTCCCAAGCCTTAAAGGAGCTGGAAGAAAAGATAGAGAAAAGCCGCAGCAGCAGCTCCAGGGCAGATATGGAAAAGAGCAGTCTGGAAGGCCGCATCAATGTGCTTCTGGAGCAGATCAACACGGAACGCATGAATGAGGAACACATTAATTCCAGAAAACATGCTATTTGCCAGGAAATGGAGGAGCGCAGCCGGCAGATAGAGGAATATAAAGAAGAGCACGGGCAGCTGGGGGAGCAGGTAAGGCAGGAGCACAGGCAGCAGGAGCAGGCAGCAGAGACTTTAAGGCAGGCAGATGAAGAGATTATGCTGCTTGATCAGAATATTGAGGCAGCAAAAAGCCGGATGATCCTTACCATGAATGAGAAGGCTTCCCTGGCAGCCAGACAGCAGCGGTATGAGGCCATGATGGAGCAGGTGCAGGTGCGCCGGGCAGAGGTGGCCCAGAAGCTGCTAAAGTCCAAAAGCGACGAGTCTGTTCAGGAAGAGCAGAAAAAGGCGGAGGAAAACAGGCTGTCCCAGGTGGAGAAGCATATTGAGGATCTCTGCCTGAGGCAGGGAAACTGCGAAGAGGGCATTGGCCGCCTGGAGGGGGAAGTACGGCGGCTGAACAGAAACTTAAATGACAAACAGCAGGAGTATCATAAGGATTCCACCAAGCTGGAGTCTTTGCAGAATCTGGCAGAACGCTATGAGGGATACGGGAACAGCATCCGCCGGGTTATGGAGCTGAGAAGCCGGGTACCAGGCATACAGGGCGTGGTGGCAGACATTATTACCACACAGAAGGAATATGAAACAGCTATTGAGACGGCTCTGGGAGGCAGCATCCAGAATATTGTGACTGATTCCGAGACAACTGCCAAGCAGTTGATTGAATACCTGAAGAAAAATAAATACGGAAGGGCTACCTTTCTTCCTCTTACAAGCGTGGGGGCAAAAGGAGGCTTTAACCAGGACAAAGCCCTGCTGGAGCCGGGAGTCTTAGGCCTGGCCAGCCAGCTGGTGCAGGCGGACAGAAAGTATGAGGGGCTTGTCCGGTATCTTCTGGGGCGGGTGGTAGTGGCAGACAATATTGACAATGCCATTGCACTTTCCAGAAAATATCAGTACACTCTGAGGATTGTGACTCTGGACGGGGAACTGTTAAGCGCAGGCGGTTCCATGACCGGCGGCGCATTTAAAAACGCCAGCAATCTCTTAGGAAGGAAAAGGGAGATTGAAGAGCTGGAGGGGCGGTGCCAGAAGGATCTGAAGGCTGCAGAGCTTATTCAGCAGGAGCTGGTCATGAATGAGGAGCAGTTAAAGCAGCAGCGGGAAGAGCTGGAGCAGCTGAAACAGCAGAAACAGAGGGCATTTCTGGAACAGAATACGATTCAGATGAACCTTTCCCAGCTGGATGACAAGATTTTGGAGATTGAGGAATCTTCCCGGGACATGGTGTTGGAAAACAGCCACCTGGAAGAGCAGATCCGGGAGATCCGAAGGAATCAGCAGGAACTGGCAGAAGGCGTTGAAAAGCTGGAATCTGAAAATGTGCAGGAGGAAGCTGGGATAGAAGCCATGACTGTCAGGCTGGAAGCAGCTAAGGAAAGGCGGGAGCAGCTGGCAAAGGATCTGTCAGTGATACAGCTGGAAAGCGCAAATCTGCAGCAGAAATATGAGTTTATACAGGAAAATGTAAAGCGTGTCCGAGGGGAGATGGACAAGCTGAAAGAGGAACTGCTGCAGCTCCAGGGAAGCACTGATGCCAGCAGCCAGGCCATTGAACAGAAGAACCAGGAAATTGAACAGTTAAGGGGAAAGATTGAAGAAGCCATAAAGGAAGCCGCCGGTTTTGAGCAGCAGCGGGAAGAGTACTCTAAAGCCAGGGAAGAGAAAACAGGAGAGCAGAAGCAGCTGTTTGACAAGCGGGAGGAACTGGCAGGACGCATGAGCCGCCTGGATAAAGAACTGTTCCGCCTTCAGAGCCAGAAGGAGAAGCTGGATGAGCGTCTGGAACGCCATGTGGAATACATGTGGAGCGAGTATCAGCTGACGGCTGTCTCAGCAGAGCCATTCTCCAATCCCCAGTGGACTTCCCTGGGGGAAATGAAGCGGCAGGCCGGGGCATTAAAGGAAGCCATTAAGGCCCTTGGAAATGTAAATGTTAATGCCATTGAGGACTATAAGGAGATTTCGGAGCGGTACGAGTTTATGCATGCCCAGCATGAGGATCTGGTGAAGGCGGAGGAGACTCTGATGGGGATTATCCAGGAGCTGGATACAGGCATGAGACGGCAGTTTGAGGAGAAATTTAAGGAAATACGCCGGGAGTTTGATCTGGTGTTTAAGGAATTGTTTGGAGGCGGCCACGGAACCCTGGAGCTGGTGGAGGGGGAGGATATTCTGGAAGCAGGAATCCAGATTATTTCCCAGCCGCCTGGGAAAAAGCTTCAGAATATGATGCAGCTGTCCGGAGGGGAAAAGGCTTTGACAGCCATTGCGCTTTTGTTTGCTATTCAGAATCTGAAGCCGTCGCCTTTCTGCCTGCTGGATGAGATTGAAGCGGCGCTGGATGACTCTAATGTGGACAGGTTTGCAGGATATCTCCACAAATTAACCAGAAATACCCAGTTTATTGTGATCACGCACAGAAGGGGAACTATGGTTTCTGCGGACAGGCTTTATGGGATTACCATGCAGGAGAAAGGGATTTCCACCCTGGTGTCCGTGAACCTGATCGAGGATAGCCTGGACGGGGAGAAGGCAGTGTAGAGGAAGCAAAAGGCAGGATGATGGGAAATTGACAGGGGAAAATGCCGGCAGCCGCAGAAGAAAAGCGCTGTGCCGCAAAGTAAGACAAGGACAGGAGGGAGAAACATGGCGGAAGGAAAGAAAGGTTTTTTTGGGCGGCTGGTAGAGGGGCTGGCAAAGACCAGGGCCAATATTGTATCAGGCATGGACTCTATTTTCAGCGGATTTTCGGCGATTGACGATGATTTTTACGAGGAAATCGAGGAGATTCTGATTATGGGGGATCTGGGGATTCAGACTACCATGTCTATTGTGGAAAACCTGAAGGCCAAAGTAAAGGAACAGCATATTAAGGAACCGTCGGAATGCAAAGCCATTCTCATGGAAACCATGAAACAGCAGATGGACTTGGGGGAGAATGCCTATGATTTTGAAAATCAGAAATCTGTGGTTCTGGTTATCGGGGTCAACGGAGTGGGGAAAACCACGTCTGTGGGAAAATTGGCAGGGCAGCTGAAGGATGAGGGCAAAAAGGTGATCCTGGCGGCAGCGGATACGTTCCGGGCTGCTGCCATTGAGCAGCTGACTGAGTGGTCCCACAGAGCCGGGGTGGAGATCATTGCCCAGCAGGAGGGGTCTGATCCTGCGGCAGTGATTTATGATGCCATTGCAGCGGCCAAGTCCAGGAATGCAGATGTGCTTATCTGTGACACTGCCGGGCGGCTCCATAATAAGAAGAATTTAATGGAAGAATTAAAGAAGATTAACCGGATTATTGACAAGGAGTATCCGGATGCGTACCGGGAAACCCTGGTTGTTTTAGACGGCACTACAGGGCAGAATGCCCTTTCCCAGGCCAGGCAGTTTATGGAAGCGGCCCAGGTAACCGGCATTATTCTGACAAAGCTGGACGGAACGGCAAAAGGCGGCGTGGCAGTGGCCATTCAGTCAGAGCTGGGGATACCAGTAAAATATATCGGCATTGGGGAAAAAATCGATGATCTGCAGAAATTCAATGCTCAGGAATTTATTCATGCATTGTTTGACATGAAAGAAAGGGAAGAGGAAAAGGGATTATGATGACATTGGAAAGTTTTGAGGAAGCTTCGGAGATAGTAGGCAGAGTTGCCCAGGAAACAAAACTGGTTTACAGCGAGTATTTTTCCGAACAGACAGGCAACAAGGTGTATTTTAAACCGGAGAACATGCAGTACACAGGGGCTTACAAGTTAAGGGGGGCCTATTACAAGATTAATACCCTGACTGAAGATGAGAGAAGAAGGGGGCTTATTACTGCGTCTGCAGGAAACCATGCCCAGGGAGTGGCTTATGCGGCTAAGCTGGCAGGGATTCCCGCTACAGTGGTAATGCCTACTACTACGCCTCTGATTAAAGTAAACCGCACCAGAAACTATGGGGCAGAAGTGCTGCTGGAGGGAAATGACTTTGATGAATGCTGCGAATATGCCTATAAGCTGGCCGAGGAGCGGGGGCTGACTTTTGTTCACCCGTTTAATGATCTGGCTGTTGCCACTGGACAGGGAACCATTGCCATGGAGATTATCAAGGAACTGCCTACGGTGGATTATATCCTGGTGCCTGTAGGCGGCGGCGGGCTGTGCGCAGGCATATCCACCCTGGCAAAGCTTTTGAACCCTAAGATCAAGATTATAGGGGTAGAGCCTGCAGGGGCTAACTGTATGCAGGAATCTCTGCGGGCCGGCCATGTGGTGCAGCTGAAAAGCGCAGATACCATTGCCGACGGTACGGCGGTGCGGTGCCCCGGTGACTTGATTTTCCCGTATATACAGGAAAACGTGGACGACATTATTACGGTGGAGGACAGCGAACTGATTGTAACTTTCCTTGACATGGTGGAGAATCACAAAATGATCGTAGAGAATTCAGGACTTCTTACGGTGGCCGCTCTGAAGCATCTGAATGTGGAGAAAAAGAAGATCGTGTCCGTGTTAAGCGGCGGAAACATGGACGTGATCACCATGGCTTCCGTAGTTCAGCACGGGCTGGTACAGAGAGACCGGGTGTTTACGGTGTCTGTGCTGCTTCCTGACAAGCCAGGCGAGCTGGCCAAGGTGTCTGCGCTTTTGGCAGAGCAGAAAGGAAACGTGATCAAACTGGAGCATAACCAGTTTGTCAGCATTAACCGCAATGCGGCAGTGGAACTTAAGATTACCATTGAAGCTTTCGGGACAGAACATAAGAATGCCATTGTCAATGCCCTGAATGTAGAAGGGTACAGGCCAAAGGTTGTAAAGGCCTCTGGAACATATACAGAGTAAGGCAGTATCAGGTGCTTATAAGGGGAAGGGAATGAAATTAGAACAGTTAAAGATAAAGGCGCCGTTTGGGGCGCAGGTGGACTATTTTGTGAAATGGGGGCTGATTTCCAGTGTCATAGGCGTACTGGGAGGCGTGGTTGGCAGCGCTTTTGGACATTGTATCCGGCTGGCTTCTGAGAGCTTTCAAAATTACGGCTGGCTTCTGTTTCTGCTTCCAGTGTCAGGAATTTTGATTACATGGCTGTACAGGATGTTTCATCAGGAGAAGAACCGGGGAACCAACATGGTCCTTGAGGCAGTTTCCTCTGACGGAAAAATCGCCCTTTCTACAGGGCCGCTGATTTTTGTCAGCACTGCCTTGACTCATCTGACGGGAGGCTCCGCCGGACGGGAAGGGGCCGCCCTGCAGATTGGCGGCAGCATGGGGACCTTGGTGGGAAACGTGCTGCGGCTGGATGAGAGGGACAAAAAGGTGGCGGTAATGTGCGGCATGAGCGCCTGCTTTGGGGCGTTGTTCGGCACGCCTTTGGCAGCGGGCGTGTTTTCCCTTGAAGTGATCAGCATCGGAGTCATGTATTATGCGGCTTTGGTGCCGTGTCTTTTTGCTTCTTTTATCGGTGCGGGAATAGCCGGACTTATGGGGCTTTCGGCGGAACATTTTGAGATTCTGGAGATTCCGCAGTTTGGGTTTGTCCCGGCAGTGATTATTATATGCCTGGGGATTCTGTGTGCCATTGTAAGCATTTTGTTCTGTCTGATGCTTCATGAATCGGAGCACTTGTACAAACGTTTTTTTAAAAACCCTTATTTGAGGATTCTGGCGGCTTCGGCCATTTTGATTGTCATGTCACTGCTTGTGGGAAACCGGGATTATAATGGCAGCAGTGTAGGGCTTATTGAGGAAGCTTTGGAAGGCCATGTAAGGTACGAGGCATTTGCTCTGAAAATGGTGTTTACGGCAGTGACCTTAGGAGCCGGGTATAAAGGCGGTGAGATTGTTCCTACCTTGTGCGTGGGAGCTACTTTTGGATGCATCGTAGGGACTTTATTTGGGTTTTCGCCGTCTTTGTGCGGAGCCTGCGGCATGGCGGCCCTGTTTGTGGGGGTGACCAACTGTCCTATATCCAGTATGCTGATTGCGTTTGAGATGTGCGGCTTTGAAGCAATGCCTTATTTTGCTTTAGCCATTGCCGTGAGCTTTACGGTGTCAGGATATTACGGGCTGTATGGAAGCCAGAAATTTGTGTATTCTAAGACAAAGACAGAGTTTATAAACCGGAAGGCGAATTAAATGGGATTGTGGCCGGAATGGCGGCTTGGGTAACATTGAGCGTGAACTATACAATGAAATAACGGCAAAATCAATCACAAAACAGCGCAGGCTGAAGACGCCTGACAAAACAAAGGCGAAGAAAGGACCAAGGAGGATGACAGGGGAATTCTGGAAAACTAAGAAAGGCTTTGCATTGGCGTTTGCGGCAGTGTGCGTAATTGCGGCAGCGCTTTTGCTGTGCTATTTTAAATTCTGCCCTCAGCCTGCACAAGGGCAAAAGAAGATTACGGTGGAAGTGGTGTATGAGGACTCTTCTGCAGAAAATTTTGCCATAGACACAGATGCCGAGTATTTGGAACAGGCGCTTGAGGACGGGCAGGAGCTTATTGTAGAGGGAAGCAGAACCAGGCAGTTTGGCCTAATGATTGAAACGGTTAACGGGGTTACGGCTTCTTATGACAAGAACCAGGCATACTGGGCCATAGAACTGGAAGGAGAGCCATGCAATTATGGAGCCAGCCAGCAGCCAGTGCAGGACGGGGATCATTACCGGCTGGTGTATACGGCTGCCGGCACTCCATGAGACGTACCGGGCAGGTGGCAGTGGACGGGCTGCTGGCAGCGCTTTTGTTTGCACTGCAGATATCTTTGATTCATCTGCCTAATATTGAGCTGGTTTCGCTTATGGTAATGGTGTATACGCTGACGCTGGGGAAAAGAGTGATGAATATCCTGGCGGCTTTTACGATTCTGGAAGGGATTTTTCATGGGTTTGGGATCTGGTGGGTCTCTTATCTTTACATCTGGCCGATTTTAGCTGGATTTACGGCTTTGCTTAAGCGGTGGGGCGCACCAGATTGGGGCTATGGGATTCTGTCCTGCTTTTTTGGATTTTCTTTTGGGCTTCTCTGCTCCCTTCCCTATATTGCGGGAGGGCCGGGGGCTGTGTTTGCCTGGTGGATATCCGGGATTCCGTTTGACGTGATCCATGGGATCAGCAATTTGGTCATTGGCCTTGTACTGTTTAAACCAGTGAAAAGGGTTTTTGAAACCGTGGGATAAGAAAAAGAGGTGTTTTAGGGAAAAGAGAAAAAGGTTCTGTCTTTATGCGGGATCATAGCGGATGCGAATCCGTATGTGGTGATAGGTGAAAAACAGGTCTTCTGTGCCTTGGATGTGAAAGGCATGGGGAGGCCTGTTTTTTTTGTGCGGAATTATGAGGCTATGGGGTGGGTTTTCTTTCGGTGCAGATGGGATTCTGTTAAATTTCCTCATTTTTTAAATGAGTATGGACATGAAGTTTCTGATTTGTGCCTTTGGTGGGATTAAATAATCATTTATATTTATAAACAGGTTTACTTTCCTTTTAGAAAGTGATATACTTTCTTGAAATGCAAAAATTGGCAAAATGTGACATGAATTCAGGAATCAGCGGCATGCCGCTTGCATTCCCTTCAGGAACCAGAGGATCTTGGAGAGATATATTTTTAAGTAGGAAAAAAGAAAATGAGAGGAAGGAGAGGAATGGAAGAATGAAAGTCTTCAAACGTGGATTAGCCACATTCCTGACGGTGCTGATGCTGATTCCCGGCAGGCCGCCTATGGCGGTTAATGCAGCACCTTTGGATTCTGTGAGCACACAGGCATCCACAGAAACAGCAGAAGCGGAAAAACTTCAGGGAGAAAGTCAAAAGGAGGATTGGGAGAAGGCCAGGGTTTCAGAGGACGAGGGAGCGAAAGGAGAAAAGGACTCCTTGAGTGAGGGCGAAACCAATGAGACAGAGGCCTCCAAAGAAGCAGAGGAAAGCACAAAGGAGGAGACATCTAAACAGGCGGAGGAAGCCGCAGAGCAGGAAACCTCTGAACAGATAGAAGAAACCACAGAGAAGGAGACGTCAAAACAGGCGGAACAAACTACGGAGCAGGAAACTTCTAAACAGGCAGAAGAAACCGCAAAGCAGGAAACCTCCGGACAGATAGAAGAAATCACAGAAGAGGAGACGTCGAAACAGGCGGAAGAAACCACTGAGGAGGAGACATCTAAACAGGCGGAGGAAACCAGTCAAGAAAGCAGCTTTAAGGAGGAAATTTCTAAAGAGACAGAGAAAGCTGCAGAGGAGGATGAAACCTTTGAGAGCAAGGAAGTTTCTTCAAGTGTGAAAGAACCTTTGGAAGAAACGAATTCAGCCAGTGATAATGATTCCAAGAAGGAAGAATCCAAAAAGAACCAGGAATCAGCAGCAGACAAGGCTGATGCAGTGAAGGGATCTCTTTTAGAGAAGGTTGCAGGGCTTTCTAAAACAAAAAAATTGATGAATGCCAATGCTGCATCCCCCAGTAATGCGAAACGGTCGTCAGAAAAAGAGTCTGGAGACAAAGTGGGGGTTAATACAGGAAGCCATGTGTATTACGTAGTCAGCAGGGAAGACTTTGATCAGGGATTGGGAGATGCCTGTTTTGAAGAGGACGGAAGCTATAAGATAAATATTCCTGAAGAAAACCCGTATTTCCCCTATGAAGTACAGTTTACATATGACGGAAAGACATGGAACGAATGGTTTATGACTCCGGATGACAGCTTAACCGTGGGAAGCCATGAGTTTTATGTGTCGCCATCCTTTGACAATACTGCCGTGACGCAGATGAGCCTTGAAATAGCTGGTGATACAGTGGTGGTATATCCGAAAAAGAAAGAGTTTATCAATACGGATGACGGCGGGATTTCAACTATGTCATTGCTGCCTTTAGAGGAAAGACACCTTGACGTGGATCTAACTGCCTATACGCCGGTGGAACTGACCCAGGTGTCTGTTAAGTACATTTTTGGAGAAGAACCTTTAAAAGAGACAGACAAGGTAATGTGGGCACATGGCCGGGATGGTGATGACTACAACGTCAGCCAGTCAGGGGATAAGATAAACTTAAGCCGCAGCACATACAGCGGCAGGTCAAATTGGCAGATGATCGTAGGAGAAGATGATCAGCTGAACATGGGCAATATACGATATTTGGTGAGTATAGATGTGAAACCTTCAAAAAACTGGCTGGTTCCGACTGTCTATAAGCAGTTTGATGATGGAAAGAGGGAAAAAGTCTCGGTATCTGACAGTAATTATTATGATTATCTGTGGGGCAGCCAGACTCTGAATGAAAACCGGGAGTTAAATATTCATGTAGCATTTGAAGAAATGGATTTGGAGACCAATGCGTATATCAGCCTGGAAGTTAATGAGTCAGTTTTCCCTTCTGGAACTGCTCAATACAGCACTTTAAAGGCATATCACGGAAAAAATATTGCAGAAGATGCTGACATTACGGATCAGATATTAACCAAGGATATGACAGCAAAAGATGCCGGTTATCTTATTTCTGAAGATGATTCATGGATCACAATAGCAGCCTATGATTCAAAAGGAAATTTAATGGGACAGCTGCCTATAGAAGTGAATTTATACAAAAGAGGTAATTATGTAAACTTTGACGGCATGTATGATCTTGTTGATGGGGAATGGGATCAGGTAGTTTATGGTTATAATATTGACAATATCCATGATGATAATGATTATGATACAGAAACACATATTGAGAAAAGAAAATATATCGGAACTTTAGAAAAAGGATGTGCCCTTAACAAGGAATACTATTTAAAAGCCAAATATTCCAAAGGCGGGGTAACTAATTCTTCTTTCATAACAGCTGCCTATGTGGGGCAGTTTTCATCAATTGCCCAGGCCGTGGCTGCTGGCGCTGCTGATATCAAGAACTCTCTTTTTAGCCAGAGCGAGGGAGGAGGCTATAAGGCCGACTACAGCAAAGGCGTTTATTTTACAGTCTTCGTAGGCGCAGACGGTTCCGAGAAACAGGAAATATATCAATACTTTATTAAAGTCGAAGAAGAGGAAGAAAAAGAGCCAATTCTTAGTGATGTTACAGATGTAACATTTACAGGAGTAAAGGACGGCAATGGAAATGATATTTTATGTTACCGGGTGGATGTACATGAAGATACTTATGGTGGCTACTCCTATGTAACCCTTTTAGTAGATAAAGATGTGAATTTGGACTTGACCAATCTGGCACCTGTATTTATGATCCATCAAAAAGGCATAAAACTGTTTGTTAATAAGTCTACTGTAGAAAGCGGAAAGACTACTTGCGATTTCTCAAAAGGCTTTGTACATTATACAGCTGGTTCTGAGAGTAAAAGAGATCAGCAGAACTACTGGGTACAGGTAGTGCAGATGGCAGACGGGGAAGGCGGACTTTATATTAACAGCCTGCAAGATCCAAATGCCCATACAGAGAAGCGGGACGGCGTAATATATTCTACCCGTGAGATGTTCTTAGACAGCCGTTATGATTATCAGCATGATATTTTGCTGATAAACAAGGGAACAAAAGATATTCCTGCACTAAAGGCAGAACTGGTATCAGAGCAGGTAGAACTTGATCCTTATTGGACGCTGAAAGGCAATCAGGCTTTGCTGGGCTTTGACAGTTTGGAAAGAGATTATGGGCACTGGTACGGCGAACTGCAGAATTTTGCGAAACTGCGTATTAAGCCTAAGGACGGGGTGAAAAAAGGGGACATTTCCGGTACATTGACCATTACTTCTGCCGGCAAGACCCTGATGGTGCTGGCTCTGACTGGTAATATAGGAGATCCTTGCATTACCACTACAGAGATTCCAGACGCAGTCCTATATGTTCCTTATGGCGTCATGATTGAGAACGATAATAAGTATCAAGATATTAATTCCGTAAGTTATCATCTTGAAGAAGGCGTTTTGCCTAAGGGAATGGATATTTATAATAACGGAGAGCTGTATGGGATTCCACAGGAAAGCGGCACGTTTAAATTCACTGTACGCATGGATAACAGCGTTAGTGAATTTAAGTCCAGCTACCAGCCTCTGAGTTTAGTTGTAAAAGAGAATACTAACCAAAATGTTTATGGCGAATCTGACACAGGATATACGATTGCAGAGCATATTGGTACGGAAGCCGGCGCAGGCACCCGGGATTATGTTTTAAGGAACACCAATGATCAGCTGTTTGTTTCTACCGGCGAATTTGATGACTTTAGATATCTCTGGCTCAATGGTGAATTGCTGGTGGAGGGCGTAGATTATACAAAGGAAAGCGGCAGCACCAGGATGACTATCAAGAGCCAGACTTTTACAACCAAGGTCAAAACAGGAATTAATACTATTGCGGCAGAATTCCATAAAGGAGGCAAGCGGCAAGAGCTGAAGCGTACAGCCCAGAACTTCCGAATCTCGCTTTCAGGGACATCGGGAAACGGAAACGCAGGAAGCAGCTTTAGCAGTTCCGGAGGAAGCAGCTCCAGTTCTAATTCCGGAAATGACGGAGTGGTGACCAATTCTATGATAACCCATCACTCCCAAAAGGGATACGTTCACAAACAAAAGGGAATCATTACGAAAGAGAGCAGCGGATATTCCCGCTGGCGGAAGGATGACAAAGGATGGAAACTGCTTTATGCCAACAATACGATGGCAGTCGGCAGTATGGTAACTCTGGAAGACGGCAGAAAAGTGGAGCAGATTCTCTGGGAGAAGATAAATGGTGCCTGGTACGCCTTTGGCGCTGACGGATATCTGAAGTCTGGCTGGGTTTTCGACTATCAGCTGAATGGCTGGTACAATGTATCAGCTGATACGGGAATGCAGACAGGCTGGTATACGGATGCCCAGGACAAGCATACATATTATCTTGATCCGACAACCGGAAATCTAACCACCGGATGGAAGTCCATTGATGAAAAATGGTATTACTTCAATGCGGTAATATCCATGCCTACATGGCAGCTGGACGAGGAAACCGGAAAATGGCATTACAATATAAGAAGCAAGTCCAAACCATTTGGAGCTATGTATCAGAACGAGACCACGCCGGATGGGTACCGTGTAGACGGGAACGGCGTATGGGACAATAAGCAATAAGAAAGTTATAAGAAAAAGACGTGCAGAGGGGCTGTCGCTTTAACGAATGAAAATTTGTGAAGCGGCAGCTTCATTTTTGCTGTTTTTATATGTGATTTCAAGGAAAAACCCCAAATTATTCTGTTATTCCATAAAAAGAGCATACTTTAATAA
>CATLBO010000069.1 GCA_949879025.1 uncultured Hungatella sp.
GTAAGTTAATGTGTTTGGTCATACATTAATTTTACACCAACTGCCGGATACTTTCGAGGTCTGGCAGTTATTTTTTTGCATAGAAAAGGAGCTGCGCACTAATTACTTAGTGCGACAGCCCCTTTTTCCCATTAAATATCAATCATTTTTTCTATCATCAAAAGAGCATAATCCCTCTTTTTCTCATCCAGCAGCGCCCAGGATTGAAGAAGCTTTTTTTGCTGTTCTGACAAATCTGGATATTCGCCGGAATTTGAGAAAAACTGCGCTACCGAGATTCCAAATGCGTCGCAGATACGCTGGATGGTCTCTAAAGACAGAGTGGATTGCTGCCTGGCCATTTTGGAAAAGGCAGACTGGGAAATACCGGTAATCTGGGAAAGACGGTATTTGCTTATGTTATGCTTTTTACACAGTTCATCAATCCGTTCCATAATATTCATCTGATAACTCCGTTTCTGTGTGAAATGATTTGTAACCTTAAAAAGTGCCTTGCTGTATAAGGATTATTGTAGATGGAAAGACGATTGGATGTTACTTGTCAGTTTGGAAAGCAAAATAATTTCTATGTTAGAATGTAAGAAAATACAATTTTTATACACAGAGTCTTAAATATTGGAAAAAACAGGAGATATTATAATTTCCATAAAGAAACTGGTTTACTTTTTTTCGTGAGAATGTTATAATCTCTCAAGACAAAGGAGAGGATTAATATGGATAACAGCAACAGCTATGAACGGGAAATTGATTTAAAGGATTTGATGTTTGCAGTTCTGCACCGATGGAGGCTGCTTTTGGCGGCCGGCATTGCCATGGCTCTTGTACTGGGCGGGTATAAGGGCGTTTTTTCAGCTTACAAAGGATACGACAGCGAGGCTGACCAAAAGTATGAAAAAGAACTGGAGCTTTATGAACAGAGGCTGGAAAACAGCCAGAAGGAAATCAACAATTTAACGGAAGACATCGAGAAGCAGCAGGAGTATCTGGACAAGTCTGTATATGTGAATATGAGTCCCTATAATATATGGGAGGCAAAGGCATCATTTTTCGTAGAGACGGAATATGAGATTATGCCTGGTATGACATATCAGAATAAGGACTTTACTGCCACTGTGCTCCAGTCCTATGAGGCCGCCCTCAATGACGTGGAGTTTATGGAAAGGCTGGCAGAGAAGACGGGGACAGAGGTTCGCTATTTAAAGGAGCTTATGAGTATCAGCATCGGACGAAGCGATGAGGGATACAACAATTTGCTGAATATACAGGTAAGACATGGGGAAGAGGACAAAGCAAGGGAACTGATAGAGACGCTGGCGGATGAAATATTCCGGTCCACCAGCAGAATTTCTTCTAAGATTAGGAAACATACGGTTACTCAGGTCAGCATGAGCCTGGGCACTGTGGTGGATCTTAATCTGGCTGACAGGCAGAGGAATGAGCGGACTCAGCTGGAGAACCTTACAAACAGTTTGTCTGATAAACAGGACAACCTGGAAGAACAGGAAAAGGAAAAGCCACAGATGGCGGAATCCAGAAGTGCTTTGATGATGAAAGGCGGCATTAAGTACAGCGTCATAGGCGGCGTGCTGGGGATTTTTGCTGCAGCCTTTTGTATTTGTATCGGTTTTGTCATGAGTGATAAAGTTTCCTCTGCCAAAGAACTGAAATATCGTTTTCAGATACGCATCCTTGGGGCTATGCCTCTTTGCGCTGTCAAAAAGAGTTCTGGGACAAAGAAAGCGAACCCTATTGACGCATGGCTGAACAGGCTGGAAGGCCGGGCCGGCGAAAAAGATATCAGCCGGGAATATGACTTGGCAGCTGTCAATATCCTTAATTATGTAGAGGGAAGCGGTTGTGTTTTTGTATCAGGAGGGGCTTCTGAGGACAAGATCAAGGATGCGGCGGAACATTTGGCAAAACGTCTAAACGGTATAGAAGTGATTTCCGGAAAAGATTTCCTTTCTGATCCGGAAAGCCTGAAACAGCTGGCTGAATGCCAAAGCGTGGTTCTGGTGGAACAGTGCGGAAAATCTACCTATGGGAATACGCAGCAGGAGATTGAAAAGATTACAGAGTTACATAAAAAATTGGCAGGATGCATTATATTTGAATAAAGGAGGCTGCTGCACAGAAGGCTCTACAGACTTCGGTGCAGCAGTCCCTTATGTTTCTAAAGGCTTTTGAATGGGACTGCAGTATCAGAAGACTTGACTATTGGGCGTTTTAGTATGGAGAGACAGATCTGTTATGGAACAAATGTACAAATATCCCCGGACCCGCCATCTGGAAGGCTCCAGGAAACAGGCAGGGGATGAGGATTTAAATGATGTAAAATTTTCGGATATCCGGGGAAACTATCTGGTGCTGGAGGAGAAGATAGACGGCGCCAACTGCGGAATCAGCTTTGGCAGCGACGGACAGATGTACCTGCAGAGCAGAGGTCATTTTCTAAATGGAGGATTTGGGGAACGGCAGTTTGATCTGTTTAAACGATGGGCAAGCGTTTTCAAAGAACCACTTATGCACGTGCTTGGGAACCGGTACATCATGTATGGGGAGTGGATGTATGCCAAGCATACGGTATTTTACGATCGTCTGCCCCACTATTTTATGGAGTTTGATATTTTTGATAAGCAGGAAAAGCGGTTCTTCTCCACGGCAAAGCGGAGAGAGATTCTGCAGGGAGCTGATTTTGTACACTCGGTTTTGGTGCTGGATGAAGGGCGTTATGTCAGCAGAGAAGAAATTGCAAGGCACATAGGGCCAAGCCATTTTATAACGGATCATGCCCGGGAAAGCCTGGAGGAGCAGTGCAGAAAGGGAAAGGCCCAGCTGGAGCAGACAATTCATCAGACAGATCTCAGCGGAATGATGGAGGGAATCTACATTAAGGCAGAGGAGGGAGATTACGTTGTGAATCGGCTGAAATATGTGCGTTCCACATTTTTGAATGCGATTCTTGACTCAGAAAGCCACTGGACCAACCGCCCTCTTGTAGCCAATAAGCTGGCGGATGGGGCGAAGCTGTTTTGAGACACAAAAGCCGGGCCTGCAGAAAGCGAGGAAAACCATGTCAGATATTTTATCTGAAATCCGGCAGTGCAGTTTTGACCTGGATGAGCTGAAACGCCGCTATCCGGAACTGGAGATACTTAAAGGGGTCAGACAGAATCCTCAGTATCATAGGGAAGGGGATGTGTACAGCCATACCAGGATGGTATGCCGGGAAATATTAAATTTGGATCAGTGGAACGGGCTTACTGAGAAAGAACAGGAAATGCTGTTTCTGGCCGGGGCCTTTCATGATATTGGAAAGCCGGCATGCACCAGGCTGAAAGACGGATCGTGGACTTCACCGAATCATACCATAGTCGGAGAAAAGGTGTTTCGTGCCATGGCTTACCGGCAGCAGGAACGGTTTGGGCTTACATGGGAGGACAGGGAGCTGGCAGCAAAGCTTATACGGTATCATGGGATTCCAGTTTGGTTTTGGAAAAAGGCAAGACCGGAGTTTGATATGTTAAAGGCTGCAGAAAGCGTGCCTATAAATCTTTTGTACCTTCTTTCCCGGGCAGACACCAGAGGGCGGATATGCAGAGAGCCAGAGAGCCTGGAGGAACATATAGCTCTGTTTCTGGATTATGGGCAGGAGCTTGGAATCTTAAAAGGCCCCTACCCCTTTGCAAACACTTATACAAAATACCAATATTTCCACAAGGATTCCTTATGGCATGGCAGTGAGCTGTATGATGACACGGAATTTGACGTGTGGCTTATGTCCGGCCTTCCTCTGGCAGGGAAAGATACATGGATTCGGGATCATGGGGAAGGAAGGCCGGTGATTTCCCTGGATGATATCAGGCAGGAGTATGGGATTGAGCCAGGGGAAAAATCTTCTGAAGTTGCGGCAGCTGCCGTCAAGAGGGCCAGAATATTTCTCCGGAAAAAGGAACCGTTTATTTGGAATGCCACCAATATTATTCAGGAGACAAGGCAGAAGCTGTGCCGCCTGTTTTCAGCTTATGGGGCCAGAGTTCATGTGATATATCTGGAAGTCCCATATCGGGAACTTCTTAGGAGAAATGAGAAGCGGGATCGGTATATCCCGGTTAAGGTGCTGGAGAAAATGATCGATAAGCTGGAGGTTCCGGCGCCGTGGGAAGGGTATGCATGGAAACTGATTGAGGGAGACTGTGCCGGGAAAAGGCAGAATTTACTTTCTTAAAGTAATTTATAGCATCTGGCGGTATAATCCTGTAGGATTCAGGCTTTTGTAAGCCAGGAATTTCTACAGGATTATTTACTTTCCTTTAAAAGTCTGCGCCTAAAAGGCGGCATGGATTCAGGTATGCCAAATGCGCCCCCGCCTGTCCAGACTTATCCTCGGTAGCGGTTCAGACACGCAAATACCTCCTGAATCCTGGGCTTGGTAAGACCGCAGGGCACATAGGAACTGCAGAATGGTTCCCAGCCTTTTTTCTCCAGGGTATCATAAAGCCACAGGACTGTCTGTCTTACTGTCTTCTTGCCGTCTATAACCTGCTCCGCTCCATGACGCAGAAGATGGGCCAGGGCATTGGTTTGCTCTGAATCTGTCAGTTGTTCCACATACCGCAGATCCACGTTTTCCTTGTCCAGAGAAAAAGAATCCTTTCCAAAAGTTTTAATCTTCATATGCTCTCGGCGGTTTCCTGCGCCTCGATCACCGCCTCGTCCCCGTCCGTATCCCCGGTCGCTGGCACCGGAACGTCCTCCCCTTATACCAGGGGCCAGAGCCCTTGAAAAATCTGGGATCATAAAGTCAGGAGCCTGGATTCTTGGGGCAGCGTGGTTTTTGCAGAGCCCTTTTACCTGGCTGGTAATGTCAATGGGGCGGTAGCAGTCCATCTGCAGGATGGTGTCTGCAATATAGAAAAATGCACCAGAGCTTCCGGCTACCAGGATTGTGGAAACGCCTGCTTTTTCGTACAGATCCCTGGCCCGCTCCAGAAACGGGGTAATAGGTTCCTTTTCCCTGCTGATGACCTGCTGCATAAACTCGTCCCGGACCATAAAGTTGGTGGCGGAAGTGTCTTCATCAATGAGAAAAAGCCTGGTTCCGGCTTCGATTCCTTCTATAACGCCTGCTGCCTGAGAGGTACTTCCGCTGGCATCCTCAGTAGAAAAGCAGCCCGTATCCTTTTTGTTGGGCAGATCCTTAATAAACAGGGAAATATCCACCTGCCGTATGGAGCGTCCATCCTCTGCCCTCAGCTTTAAGGCGGTATCGTCTGTGATCACATATTCCCGCCCGTCCCCGGCAATATGATTGTACACGCCCATCTGCAGGGCCTCCAAAAGAGTGGATTTGCCGTGGTATCCGCCGCCTACGATCAGGGTAATGCCCTGATGGATGGCCATGCCGCGAATAGGGCCTTTGTGCGGCAAAGTAATGGTCAGCTCCATGGAAGCAGGAGAGGCAAAAGGGACGCTGCCCTTCATGGGCAGGTCGGAAACGCCGCTTTTTCTTGGCAAAATAGAACCATTAGCCACAAAAGCAGACAGGCTGTGTTCTTTCAGATACTCCCGGACGGCCTGCTGATCTTCCGATAAAAATATGGCCTGCTCCACCTTTTTGCCATCCAGCCTGCTATAAAAGAAGCTGTTTTCTACGCAGCGGGGCAGGAAATCAAACAGGATCTTGTCCAGCTCCCCTGCATTGATGGTACGGCCAAAAGCCGGGAAGCCTACATGGAACCGGGCGATGATCGCCTGCCCAGTAATCTGGCAGGCGCTTCGTTCCAAAACTTCCTGGCCGCATCTGGTAATGGACAGAAGGCCGCTTTTTCCGGAACCTTTGGCCTTGAAATTGTAATCTTCAAACTGGGAAGAAAACTGCCTGGTAAGATAATCCTGCAGGGCAACGCGGGCCGGGGATTTTTCATAGAAAGAAACAGGAAAGCCGGCGTTTTTATGGGGGATCTCCACATGAAGGCTGGAAGGGGAGGCAAAGGGATCTCCCTGGACATGATCAATGGACAGTATAAAATTGCCAAACTGATAGCTTCCTGCCAAAGACTTATAGGCAGGATAACTCTTATGGTCTACAGAGCGCAGAAGAGTGCGCAGTTCATTGGATGATTTCATAAAATATCACTCATTTCTTTTTATTATTTGCATTTCCTTATAATGCCATGTGTCCGGCCAAGAAGCTGAGGACATGGGCTTATGTTCCCTCATTATACCTCATTTTGCCGGAAACTGCCAGAAAAACCTGAGGCGGAGAAGAAAATGAAGAAGAAAATATCTTGAAGGAGACAGACTGGCAGAATATAATAACAGAAGAGCACAGCATACAGAGAAACAGTGTTTTGGTGCACCCCAAGGTATATACGAGAAAATGTCCTAATAGGACTAAAGTTAAAAAGGCAGGGTACAGCCTGCCGGAAAAAGAGGTGTTGGCTATGTCGCTTCAATTTATTCTGGGAGCCTCCGGCTCAGGAAAAACCAGATATTTATACGAAAATTTAATTAGGATGTCCATAGAGCAGCCAGATGTACAATATATTGCCATTGTGCCAGAGCAGTTTACCATGCAGACACAGAAAGATATTGTTATGCTTCATCCGGATCACGGAACCATGAATATTGACATCGTCAGCTTTGAGCGCCTGGCATACCGGGTATTTGAGGAATTGGCAGTAGAATATCCGGAGGTGCTGGATGATATGGGAAAATCCATGGTTCTCAGAAAAGTGGCTTCCGGGGAAAGGAAGAATCTGGGAATTTTTTCCGGCCACTTAAACCAGACCGGGTTTATTAACCAGCTAAAGTCCATGCTGTCGGAACTTTATCAGTACGGCATAAGCCCGGAAGGCCTGCGGGAGGCGGCGGCAGAGGCCAAGAGTCCGCTGCTGAAGGAAAAACTGAAAGATCTGCTGGTTATTTATGAGGCCTTTCAGAAAGAAATTTCCAGCCGCTACATTACTGCTGAGGAAATTCTGGACGTTTTATGCCGGGTGCTGCCAGATTCCCAGCGGATCAAAAACAGCGTGGTAACATTGGACGGGTATACAGGCTTTACTCCAGTGCAGTATCGGCTACTGGAACTTTTGATGATCCATGCCAGGAAAGTGATGGTGACTGTTACCATAGATCCCAGGGAAGACCCATATAAGGAAGGAAAAATACAGAACCTGTTTTTCATGAGCAAAGATATGGTAAGCCGTCTGGTAAAACTGGCAGGAAAACATGGAATATCCAGGGAAAAGGATGCAGTTCTGGCAGACGGCAGAATACAGAATCAAGGCTTTGGAGACAAAGAAGCCTTTCAGGGACGCTTTGCCAAAGGGTCTTCTATCGCTTTTATTGAAAAGCATTTGTACCGTTTTACCACAGAAGCCTGCCTGGATGCGCCTGGGGAGGTTGAGCTTTTTCAGGCCTCAACCCCAGCCAGAGAAATTGACGAAGCTGCCTCCCGCATCCATAAACTGGTTCAGGATCAGCAGATCCGTTACCGGGAGATTGCAGTGATCACCGGGGATCTGCCTGGGTATGGGTATGAGATTGCCAATCGGTTTCAGGCGGAACAGATTCCTTATTTTATGGACAACAAAAAGAGCATTATGGAAAATGTCATGGTGGAATTTATCCGGGGGGCACTGGAGATCATGGAGAGGGATTTCTCCTATGAAAGTGTATTCCGCTTTTTGAAGACAGGGCTGGTGTCAGGGGAACAAGAAAAGATAGACCGCCTGGAAAATTATGTGAAAGCGTTGGGAATCAGAGGATTTAAACAGTGGAACCAGACATGGGAGCATACATACCAGGGCGGGAAAAGACTGAACCTGGAGGAAGTGAACCGGTTCAGGGAAGAACTTCTTTTGAAGCTGGCCCCCCTAAAGGAAGCGTCAGCAGACAGGGAAAAAACAGTAAAGATCATGACAGAGGCAGTAATGTCCTGCCTGGAACAGTGCCAAGTGCAGAGACAGCTGGAAATTTACCGGGATTATTTTGAAACCATAGGGGAATACAGTCTTGCCAAGGAATATGATCAGGTGTATGAGATGGTGATCCAGATGTTTGACCGGCTGGTGCATCTTCTGGGCGATGAGAAAGTCAGCAGGAAAGAATACGCCCAGATTCTGGATGCAGGCTTTGGGGAAATTACTGTGGGAGTGATTCCTGCCACTGTAGACAGAGTGGTGGTAGGAGACATTACCAGAACCCGACTGGATCAGATCAAAGTTTTGTTCTTTATTGGAGTCAATGAGGGAATTGTGCCTGCCAGAAAGGACAGCATGGGGATACTTACTGATATGGAACGGGAGCTTTTAAAGGAAATGTCCATGGAACTGGCGCCTACATCCAGGGAGGACAGCTTCCGGCAGAGATTTTATCTGTATCTTATGTTGACAAAACCCTCAAAAAATCTGATTATTTCTTACGCCAATTTCACTCAGGCAGGGAAAGCCCAAAGGCCGTCTTCCTTGATTGGAGAATTGAAAAGAATGTTTCCTGGCCTTGAAGCCATGGAACTGGAAGATAAGGAGAAATCCCTGTCATCCAGCGCAGAAGCTTTGGACAGGCTGATTGAAGGGCTGCGGGATTATGAAGAAAACAGGGAAAACAGCAGATTTTTGGAACTTTACCGCCATTTTGCCCGGGACGCAGCTTACAAGGAACAGGTAAGCCGGCTTACAAAAGCCGCATTTTACAGCTATGAGGAAAGAGGCATCAGCCGTGCAGCGGCAAGGGCTCTGTACGGAAAGATCTTAGAAGGCAGCGTCACCAGGCTGGAGCAGTACGCCTCCTGCGCTTACGCCCATTTTTTAAGCTATGGCATGGAACTGAAACAGCGCCAGGAGTACCAGATTGGGGCTGTGGATATGGGCAATCTGTTTCACGGAGCCATTGATTTATGCTTTAAGGAACTAAAGGAAAAGGGGAAAAGCGCTGCACATTTGACGGAAAGCGAGAGGAAGGAACTGGTAAGAGCATGCGTGGCCCAGGTAACAGAGGAGTACGGAAACACGATTTTAAAAAGCAGCGCCAGAAACAAATATCTGGCAGGACGCATAGAGCGGATGACTGATCGGACTATGTGGGCCTTGGGAGAGCAGCTAAAAAAGGGCGATTTCTACCCTGCAGGTTTTGAGGTGTCGTTTTCAGCCATTGATGACTTAAAAGCCATGAAGATACGGCTGTCCAAGGAGGAAGAAATGCACCTGCGGGGCCGCATTGACAGACTGGATCTTTGTGAAGACGAGACTCATGTGTATGTGAAGATCATTGACTATAAATCTGGATCTGCCCAGTTTGACCTGGCTGCCATATACTATGGGCTGCAGCTGCAGCTGGTGGTGTATATGGATGCAGTAACAGAGCTGGAAAAACGCAGATTCCCCTCCAAAGAGGTTATTCCTGCAGGAATCTTTTATTACAATATTAAAGATCCAGTGGTGGATAAAGAGGACGTGGACATGCCGGAGGACATTGAACAGATGATTTTAGAGCAGCTTCGCATGAACGGGCTGGCGAACAGCGATTTGGAGGTTATCAGCCACATGGACAAAGGAATTGAGTCCAAGTCTGATGTGATCCCGGTTGCAGTAAAAGACGGATTGATCCAAGAGCGGTATTCATCAGTAGCCAGCACAAGGCATTTTGAGGCTTTAAAAATGTATGTGCGGGGGAAAGTGCAGGAAGACGGCCGGCAGATTTTGGAAGGCAGAACTCCTGTGGCCCCTTACAGGCAGGGAAGCCGCACAGCCTGCGATTACTGTCTTTACCATGGCATCTGCGGATTTGACCTGAAGGTTTCCGGATATAAGTTCCGGCGTTTTCCTGGCTTAAAGCCGGCAGAAATATGGGAAGAGATTTTGGAAGGAGAACAAGAGGATGAAATGGACACAGAAACAGCAGGAAGTAATTGATGCCAGAGGGTGCAGCCTTCTTGTGTCGGCAGCCGCAGGAAGCGGCAAGACGGCAGTTTTGGTGGAGCGCATTATTCATCTTATATGCGACGGGGAAAATCCTGCTGACATAGACAGGCTTCTTGTGATGACCTTTACCAACGGCGCAGCAGGGGAGATGCGGGAGAGGATTTCCAGGGCCATTGAGGCCAGACTTATGGAGGAACCGGATCAGGAGCATCTGCAGGTGCAGGCAGCCCTGGTGCACCGGGCCCAGATCACCACCATAGACAGCTTCTGCTTAAGCCTTATACGGGATCATTTCAATCTTTTGGACATTGATCCCGCATTCCGCATTGGGGATGAAGGGGAACTGATGCTTCTTCGGGCGGATGTAATGGCAGATATGCTGGAGGAATATTATGAGAAAGACGATCCAGTATTCAGCCGGTTTGTAGAGACGTATGCAGCAGGAAAGTCTGACAAAGGCATTGAAGATTATATTATGCAGGTGTACACATTTTCCCAGAGCAATCCCTTTCCCCAGGATTGGATGGATACATGCAGGCAGGAGCTTTTAGACACAGAAGAAGGGAACCTTGGGAAAACGGCCTGGATGGATTTTCTCCTGGCAGATGTGAGAAAACAGGCAGAGGAGCTGGCAGGGCAGCTGGAAAGCGCCATGGAGACGTGCCGGCAGGAAGGAGGCCCTCAGATGTATCTGCCTACGCTGCAGGCGGAACTGGAGATGGTCAGGGGTATCGGGGCGGCACAAGATTATGAGACGCTGTTTAGCAGGCTTCAGGCCGTAACTTTTGAAAGAATGGCCGCTGCCAGAGGGAAAGGCATTGATGCAAAAAAGAAAGAGTATGCCGGCGCCTGCAGAGACAGGGTGAAGAAGGCCATAAAGAGTCTGGCGGAGATGTACGGACAGCAAAGCCCGAAAGAGGCTGCCAAAGATATGTCAGAAGGCAGGGACGTGGTGCTGAAGCTTCTGGAGCTGGCAGGCGAATTTCACCGAAGGTATCAGGAATGCAAACGGGACAAAAATATTGTGGACTTTAATGACCTGGAGCATGAGGCGTTAAAGATTCTGATCCGGAAAGAAGATGGAAAACTTTGCTGCACGGCAGTGGCAGATGACTTAAGCCAGCGGTATGTGGAGATTTTGGTAGATGAGTACCAGGACAGCAACGACGTGCAGGAAACGCTGATACAAAGCCTGTCAGCACAGCGGTTTGGGCGGCCAAACGTGTTTATGGTGGGGGATGTGAAGCAGAGCATTTACAAATTCCGTTTGGCCAGGCCGGAACTGTTTATGGAAAAGTATGACTGCTATGGGGAGTATGGAGAAGAAAGCCAAAACATCCATGACGGGAAAACTACAGAAGGGAAAAAGATTGAACTTTGCCAGAACTTCCGCAGCCGGGCGTCAGTCCTGGACAGCATTAATGAGATATTTTTTCAGATCATGACAAGGAATCTGGGAAATATCCAATACACGGATAAAACCGCTCTTCATCCGGGAGCGGTGTATGAGGAGACAGAGGAAAAAGCTGGGACTCCTACAGAACTGCTTTTGGTGGATACGGGAACCAAGGCCCTGGGGCCTAATGATCAGGAGCTGGAGGAGTATACCAGCCGGGAAATTGAGGCCAGGCTGATTGCGTCCAGGATCAGGGAACTGACGGATCAGGAAAGAGGGCTGTCGGTGTGGGATAAAGAGAAGGGATGCTACCGCCGGGCCAGACATGGGGACATGGTAATCCTTCTGCGCAGCCTTGCAGGATGGACGGATTCTTTTTTAAACGTATTGACCCAGGAGGACATTCCGGCGTTTGCCGAAACAGGAACAGGATACTTTGACACCATTGAGGTGGAAACGGTTTTGGCTATGCTGGCTGTTATTGACAATCCCATTCAGGATATTCCTCTGACATCGGTGCTGAAGTCTCCCATGGCAGGTATGGATGATGAGGAGCTGGCCTGGATGATGGCTGCATGGAAGCACGAGCCTGTAAAAGGCCAGGATCAGGGGATTTATGGGGCTCTGCGGCTGGTGCTTTTGGGCAATGAGCCTGAAGTCAGCCTGGAAGAGGAAAACGTGGGACTGGATAAGTGGGAAACAGACAGCCTATACAGTGAAAAAACAGCCTGTCAGTGGAAATCTGAAACCATACAGGAAGAAAAAAATGCTTATGAGTGGGAGAATAATGCCACAGAGAAGGAAGAACCAAACAACAGGCAGGAACAAGGGGCTTCTTTGGAAGGAAGGGTGACAAAAGAGAAGGAATCTATAGAAGAAAAAAATAAAAAGTGGGGAAATAAAGCGATATTTAAAAAGAAAATAGGAACAGAATGGGGAAATATATCAATAGATTGGGAAAAATCAAAAGAAAAGTGGGAGAAATATGCAGAAACCTTTGGAATGCCGGAAAACACGGCAAAGTCTGTCTACGAAAAGGCAGCTGCATTTTCACGGCTTTTAGGGGAGCTGAGAAGCCAGGCCGCTTATCTTCCCATTCATGAACTGATTCACCGCATGTATCTGCTGACCGGGTATTACGATTACGTGTCGGTTATGCCTGCCGGTGAGGTCAGGAAGGCCAATCTGGATATGCTGATTGAGAAAGCCTGCGCCTATGAAAAGACCAGCTATAAAGGTCTGTTTCACTTTATCCGCTACATTGAAAGACTGAAAAAGTATGACACGGATTTCGGTGAGGCCGCCACTGCAGGGAAAAGCCAGGAAATGGTGCGGATCATGAGCATTCACAAAAGCAAAGGCCTGGAATTTCCAATTGTTTTTCTGGCAGGCATGGGGAAGAACTTTAACAGGCAGGATATAAGGGGGAAGCTGCTTATCGACGCAGATCTGGGGATTGGGGCAGACTATCTTAATGTGGAAACCAGAGTAAAGGCCAGTACCTTAAAGAAAAATGTCCTTAAGAGGAAAATGGATCTGGACAATCTGGGAGAGGAACTGAGAGTGCTGTATGTGGCTATGACCAGGGCAAAGGAAAAGCTGATTATGACAGGAACAGACCGGTATCTGGAAAAGAAACAGGAGCGGTGGAGCCAGAAAACATGGGACTCAAAGCAGATTCCCTACACCATCCTCTCAGCCGCCGGATCTTATCTTGACTGGATGCTTATGTGCAGGCCAGATGAAAGCCCTTTGTTTTCGGTCCGGAATATTCCGGTGGAAAGCCTGGTGGGAGAGGCGGTTGCCAGAAAGATAGACAGAGAAGTATCACAGGAAGAATTAAAAAACCTGGATCTGTCATTTGTGTACGATAAAGACATGGAGGAACTTCTTAAAGAGCGGCTTTCTTACCAATATCCCTATGAGGCGGATATTGACCTTCACACGAAAATATCCGTGTCGGAACTGAAAAAACAAGGACAGGATATTGATGACAAAAACACCCTGTTTCAGCCGTCGGTTCCTGATTTTTTAAAGGATGCCCGTCCAAAGGAAACAGGAGGAGCTGTAAGGGGAAGCGCTTACCACCGGGTTTTGGAATTGCTGGATTTTCCTGCCATAACCAGCATAGAAGGCTTAAAGCAATGGATGGAGGATGCCTGCCAAAAGGGTTCCATAGCTGAGGACGCTGCAGCCATGATAAAGCCGGAAAAGATCTGGAGATTTATTGAGACTTCTCTGGGAGCGCGAATGAGCCTTGCCCAGACAGAAGGGCGCCTTCACCGGGAGCAGCAGTTTGTAATGGGAATTCCGGCAGAAGACATGGGGCTGGGACAGTCCAGGGAATTGGTGCTGATTCAGGGAATTATTGATGCCTGGATCGAGGAAGAGGACGGCCTGGTGTTAATTGACTATAAGACGGATCAGGTGGAAAAAGGCCGGGAGGAGATTCTGGTGAAACGGTATAAGGTACAGATGGATTATTACAAGAAGGCTTTGGAGCAGATGGTGAAGAAGCCGGTGAAAGAGCGGATTATTTATTCGCTGGCCCTGCAGAAGGAGATCGCAGTATAAATAAAGTTTCCGGACTGGCAGAAAAACAGCAAAATGGGCCTGCCTGCTTCAAGGCGCCCAAAAACAGGATTTAACCGCAGGCTGATGGACGTGCAGGCTCAGTCCCTCACTCCATCAGCTTAAAACATTTTTTCACGCTGTCCAGAGAATTGGCGAAAGCCAGCAGGGCGGCAACCTCGTCATCAGGCATATTCTGGACTTTTCTGATAAATTCTATTTTTGCGGCAGAGAGGGCGGCAGGCTTCGTCTTTGGACCGAAGCCGATTTTTACCCATGAAGCCGAGTATCCATACGTTTCCTCAATAAGCTTTGCCAGAGTGTCGGAGATATTCTCTTTTTTTCCGTTAACCAGCAGATTGACATAGTTTGCGCTTACTCCCAAAGTCCTGGCAAAATCAATTTGCTTTATATTTCTCTCTGATAAAATCAGCTTGATTCGTTCTCCTAAAGTCATGAAATAGTCACCTCATTTCCAATATAGCACAGAAATAATACTAAGTCAAATAAACAGTTACTTGACATATAACTTAGTTAGATATATACTTTGATTAAGTCAAATAACGGAGGATATCTATGAAAACACAGCAGGAAAAGGAAGTTACAGAGAAAGAGCAGACGCTGTCAGAAACACAAAGCAGGCAAATAAAGGCAGGGAGACGGAGAATGCTCATAAGGCTTATTGAGTATACGGACGAAGCGGATTTTCATAAACTGGCAGCATTCCAGGCTGGGTATGAAGCAGGCAAGGCAGGTAAAAACTCTGCAGAGCCAAAGGAGGACTGCTGATATGCTTTTTAACAGCTGGCAGTATCTGATTTTCTATCCAATAACGGTTCTGGCATATTTTATTCTGCCTAAAAAGCTTAAGAATCTTTGGCTTCTTGGCGCCAGCTACTATTTTTATATGGGGTGGAACCCTAAGTATGTGGTTCTTCTTTTTTTCACTACCATTGTCACTTATGGAGGGTCGCTGGTCTTAGAGCGGTACAGGAGCAGGTGGGTTCTGTTTGCTGTGATTGCAGTTAATTTTGGAATCTTGTTTTACTTTAAATACGCACGGTTTGCTTTCAGCAACCTGGCATGGCTGTGCCAGACTGCCGGGATTCCCTTTGAAAGTCCAGATTTTGATATTCTGCTTCCAGTGGGAATCTCCTTTTTTACGTTTCAGGCCATAGGCTACACCATAGACGTGTACCGGAAGGAGATTTATGCAGAGAGAAATTTTTTTCGGTATGCGCTGTTTGTGTCTTTCTTTCCGCAGTTAGTGGCAGGGCCTATTGAGAGAAGCAAAAGCCTGCTGAAGCAGCTGGACAAAACGTATTCGTTTTCCTATAACCGTATGAGGGAGGGGATGCTTCTTATTATATGGGGATTCTTTTTAAAGCTGGTTATTGCAGACAGGGCAGCCATATTTGTGGATGCCATATTTGCAGACAGCAGCAAGTATGACGGGCTGTATATTGTAACTGCCTGTGTTTTTTTTGCTTTTCAGATATACTGTGATTTTTCAGGATATTCTATTATTGCCATGGGAAGCGCAAGGATTCTGGGGCTGGAGCTGATGGACAATTTTAATGCGCCTTATTTTTCAAAATCCATAAGAGAGTTTTGGCAAAGATGGCATATATCCTTAAGCAGCTGGTTTAAGGATTATCTTTACATTCCTCTTGGAGGCTCCAGGAAGGGTACAGTGAGAACCAGTGCAAACCTGATGATCGTGTTCCTTGTAAGCGGATTATGGCACGGCGCAGCCTGGACGTATCTTGTGTGGGGCGGCTTAAACGGACTGTTTCAGGTAGCCGGAAAGGCAACCCTCAACATAAGAGGCTGTATAAGGAAGGCTTTATGCATCCGGGAAGAAGGTTTTTCCCACAGGCTTTTAAGAGGTGCAGTTACGTTTATAATGGTAGATTTTACCTGGTTCTTTTTCCGGATTAAAGGCCTTAGAAACTCTGTCTGCGTTTTGAAGACCGTAATTACAGGCTTTAATCCCTGGATCTTCACGGATGAAAGCCTGTTTCAGTGCGGCCTGGACAGAAAAAATTTTTATCTGCTTATACTTTCCATAGCAGTGCTGATGGCGGCGGATTATGGGAAATACAAAGGCATCTGTATCAGGGAGAAAATTCTGAAACAGGATTTCTGGTTTCGCTGGCTTGTATTTGCAGGGGGAGCGCTGTTTGTGGTGATCTTCGGCATTTGGGGAGGAAGCTATGATGCCAAGAGCTTTATTTATTTTCAGTTCTGATAGGATGAAAAAGCTGCAGGGAGTACAGAGAAGCCGCAGATGAAAAGGAGGCAGGAAGAAGGGGGGCATTATGAATAGAAATAAAGTTTGGGAAATTTTAAAAAAAGGGAAACAGATCTTGTCATTCTTATGTGTTATTGGCCTGTTTGTTGTCGGACTGCGTTACTGCAGCAGGGTGCTGGTGAATAAAACGAGCATAAAGAAATATGAGCAGTTTTTTCATACAGATAAAAGGTTTGACGTGCTGTTTTTAGGATCTTCCCATGTTATAAACGGAGTTTCTCCTTTGGACTTATTCCGGGATTATGGAATTGCCAGCTTTAATCTGTCACAGCATGGCAATTATGTGAGAAGCGCATACTACCTTTTGGCGCAGATACTGGAAATTATAGAGTCAGAGAACAGGGACATGCCCAAGGTGGTGGTTCTGGATGTTTTTGCTGATGGAGAGAGTGTCCCATCTCTTCACAATGCATGGGACGGTTTCCCTTCGTCAGAGATAAAAAGGGACATGGCAAGGAATCTGGCAAATGACAAGCAGACGGAAATGGTGCTGCCGCTTTCTCTTTATCACAGCAGGTGGAATGAACTGGCAAAACAAGACTTTAATCCGACGATTAACCAATTGTATGGAGCAGAGCTTCGCTATGGTGTCAGCCTTCCTGGGGCTGAGATTATTACAGATCCAGAAGAGAAGGGGGATATTGATGAAGAAAAGCGTTTGTATGTGGACAGGATAAAAAAACTGTGTTCATCTTTCGGCATCCGTCTGGTGCTGATCAATATTCCATATTCCTACAAACCAGAATGGCAGAGGGAAGCCAATGCATTTTATGATTATGCCCAGGAAAATCAGCTGTGCTACATAAATTATATGAATGAGGATATAGGAATAGATTTTGATATTGACCTCTTTGACACAGGCCATTTGAATCCTGCAGGAATGCGGAAAATAACCCATGAACTTGGGAAACTTCTGCAGGGCATGGAGGTGGAGGACAGAAGAGATGGGGATCAGGCAGAGCAGTGGATGGAAGAATACGGAGATTTTATCCAATTTCGGATCAATAAGCTTAAGCAGATCAGCCAGGCAGCTATTTATCTGATGAGCATCAATGACCCGGATCTGTTTTCCGTGGTGCAGATAAAAAGGAGTGCTTTGGAGAATGTGCAGATAAGGAAACTGATACAGAGACTGAAGGAAGGAGAAAATCAGGTAGAGATCGTGGAGGAAGGGCAGAAGCTGACTCCCCTTGACGGCAAAGAGGGGGAATTTGATATTTACTGTACGGTTTATGAGAAAGGGAACCAGGACAGCCCGGCAGACAGCAGAGGATTTGTGCATCAGGAGTCTTATGTAGAGAAATAGCAGTAGTGCCTGCATGCAAAAGTCGGAACAGCATACATTGCCTGAGGAATAAAGCCATTTAAAATAAGGAAGACGCAAATTGCGAAAAAGGGGTTTTCTTTCCGATTAATCTGATGTATAATCACACAAAACAAAGGCTTCAGGATCAGGAAATCAAACAGCCTCTTTCCGGCAGCGGAAAATCAGGAGCCTATGATTAGGAGGAAGATTATGTTAGACATCAAATTTGTGAGAGAGAATCCGGAAACCGTAAAGCAGAATATCCGGAATAAATTTCAGGAAGCCAAGCTTCCAATGGTAGATGAAGTCATTGAACTGGATAAGCAGAGCCGCAGCGCCAAGACAGAAGCAGACAGCCTTAGGGCCAGCCGGAATAAGCTTTCCAAGCAGATCGGGCAGCTTATGGGACAGGGAAAGAAGGAAGAGGCAGAGGCCGTAAAGGCCCAGGTAGCAGCCAATGCTGCCCGTCTTGCTCAGCTGGAAGCTTTGGAGGGGGAACTTCAGGAAAAAATTCTGAAGATTATGATGACTATCCCCAATATCATTGATCCCAGCGTGCCCATCGGAAAGGATGACAGCGAGAATGTGGAGCTGGAGAAATTCGGCGAACCTGTAGTGCCGGATTTTGAGATTCCATACCACACAGACATTATGAGGTCTTTTGACGGCATTGACCTGGACGCAGCGGGGAAAGTAGCAGGAAACGGATTTTACTATCTGATGGGAGACATTGCCAGGCTTCATTCTGCAGTGATCTCCTATGCCAGGGACTTTATGATTGACCGGGGCTTTACTTACTGCGTACCACCTTTCATGATCCGCAGCAACGTGGTAACCGGGGTCATGTCTTTTGCGGAAATGGACGCCATGATGTACAAAATCGAGGGGGAGGATCTGTATCTTATCGGCACCAGCGAGCATTCCATGATCGGAAAATTTATTGATACCATTACCCCAGAGGATCAGCTTCCCAAGACCCTTACCAGCTATTCGCCTTGTTTCCGCAAGGAAAAAGGGGCTCACGGCATTGAGGAAAGAGGAGTTTACCGGATACATCAATTTGAGAAACAGGAGATGATCGTAGTGTGCAGGCCGGAGGAATCTCCCATGTGGTATGACAAGATGTGGAAGAATACTGTAGATATGTTCCGCTCTTTGGATATTCCTGTGCGGACCCTGGAATGCTGCTCCGGGGATTTGGCTGATCTGAAAGTAAAATCCTGCGATGTGGAGGCTTGGTCTCCCAGACAGAAGAAATATTTTGAAGTAGGCTCCTGCTCCAACCTTGGGGATGCCCAGGCCAGAAGGCTGAAGATTCGGGTAGACTCTCCTGAGGGCAAATATTTTGCCCATACGCTGAACAATACTGTGGTGGCTCCGCCGCGCATGCTGATTGCATTTTTAGAGAATAATCTGCAGGCAGACGGAAGCGTAAAGATTCCGGCAGTACTGCAGCCTTATAT
>CATLBO010000070.1 GCA_949879025.1 uncultured Hungatella sp.
CAGAACCAATCTTATCCACGTGCCCGTAGGAAAAGCTTCTTTCACAGAAGAACCGTTGGCGGACAACTTCCAGACGCTTATGGATGCCCTCAGCAAGGCCAAACCAAGCACCTTCAAGGGCGTAGACCTTAAGAGCGTGGCATTAAGTTCCACCATGGGTCCCGGCGTAAAACTAAACGTAGCGAAGCTGATGGGCTGATGAGGGATCAGGTTTTACTTTTTTGTTGACAATCCCTATATATTTATGTTATATTGTGAAAGCACGTTTATGTGCAGTTATGCAGCCGGCCTGCGGCTGACTGCATACCCAGTATTGATTGCCGAAGACAGCAGGTGCCTATTATGGCGTAAGGAAAACCGCCTGCCGAGGATATGTACAGATTCACATTAGTGATTTTGTGGCCTCTTCTTGTCTATGGCAGAAGAGGCTGTTTATATTATATTCATTCGGATCTCAATACAAGGAATAAAATAAGGAGGTAGAACATTCATGGCAAAAGTTGAATTAAAGCAGCCTATTATTGCTGAGATTTCCGAACTTTTAGATGGTGCTCAGACTGCTGTGGTAGTTGATTACCGCGGCTTGACTGTTGAACAGGACACGGTTCTGCGTAAGCAGTTAAGAGAAGCCGGAGTCACCTACAAGGTTTATAAAAACACGATGATCAGGTTTGCTGCAAAAGGCACGCCATTTGAGGCGCTGGACCCTAATCTGGAAGGCCCTACAGCTTTGGCTGTATCCAAGTCAGACGCCACAGCACCGGCAAGGATTATTGCGAATTTTGCAAAGACAGCTCCTAAACTGGAGATTAAAGGCGGCGTTGTTGAAGATACGTATTATGATGCAAAAGGAATGCAGGTTATCGCTACGATTCCGTCCAGAGAGGAACTTCTCGGAAAGCTTCTTGGAAGCATCCAGTCTCCGATTACCAACCTGGCTCGGGTTCTGAACCAGATTGCAGAAGCAAAGGCGGAAGCCTGACATTCTTAAACGGACACGACCGAAAAGGGAAATGTGAGTTTTAGAAGATCAGCCGTTATGCTGCAGCTGGCATTCCTGAACTGAAGCCGTCTGTCCGGCGGCGGAATTTTAATAGTAATAAAGCCGAAAAAGAACCAAGAATAATTAAAATTATATATGGAGGTATTTATCATGGCAAAGTTAACAACTGCAGAGTTTATCGAAGCTATCAAAGAGTTATCTGTTTTAGAACTGAACGAATTAGTAAAAGCATGTGAGGAAGAGTTCGGCGTATCCGCAGCAGCAGGTGTTGTAGTTGCAGCAGCAGGCGCAGCAGGCCCGGTTGAGGAAGAGAAGACCGAATTTGATGTAGAACTGACAGAAGTTGGTCCAAACAAGGTTAAAGTTATTAAGGTTGTACGTGAAGCTACAGGCCTTGGCTTGAAGGAAGCAAAAGAAGTAGTAGACAGTGCACCGAAGGCAGTAAAGAGCGGCGTTTCCAAGGAAGAGGCAGAAGAGCTGAAGACCAAACTGGAAGCAGAAGGCGCAAAGGTTACATTAAAGTAATTTTGATGACGTTTGAAAACTCCTGGAATCCGGCAGCGGATTCCGGGAGTTTTTATTATGCAGGAGACTTGTTCATATCCATTGCAGGATTGATTAGACATGCCTGAAAGAAAAAAGATGTAATAAAAAAAGCAGATCCATTTTTAAGAACCTGCCTTTTTTACCTTGCCATATAATCGAGTTTCTGAAACTGAATTGCATTTGAAACCATGTTGCTTGAAGCTTAATTACTTTACTACACAGACATTAACTGCCTGCATGCCGCGGTTACCCTCTGCCATGTCAAAGGTCACCTTCTGACCGTCTTCCAGAGTCTTGTAGCCGTCTGCTACGATACCGGAAAAATGAACAAATACTTCTTCTCCAGTCTCGTCGTTTGTGATGAAGCCATAACCTTTTGTTGCGTTGAACCACTTAACTGTACCTTTATTCATGATGGTACCTCCTTTATATTATTGCATTTTCAATAAACAAAAAAATCACATACTTTTGTAAATCATTTGATGACAAATGACTTACAAAAATATGTGAATCAAGAGCTCATTCGAAATACATACTAACTATAGCACCGAAAAAGAAAAATGTCAAGTGTTGGTATGAAAAAAATTTTCAGGTGGTTTATTTGGTTCGAAGGTAAAAATGTAAGCGCTTTCAAAAAAGGCTTGCAATGTAGAATCAAATGTTGTATAGTAAAGATAAAGAGATTGTAAGCACTTACAAAAATTTTATGGAGGTTTGCAGACGATGAGCAATGTAAAGGAAACAGTAATCCAGTTTGGTGAGGGCGGTTTTTTAAGAGGATTTGTAGACTACTTTTTCCAGAAGCTAAGAGACCAGGGGTTGTTTGACGGTTCCGTTGTAGTAGTGCAGCCTATTGAGCGGGGGATGTGTGAGATGCTTGAAAAACAGGGATGTGAATACAACCTGTTTTTAAGAGGGATTGATAATGGTGAAGTTGTGGATGAGCACACCCATATCAATATTATTTCCCGGTGTGTGAACCCCTATACGGACAGTGAAGGGTATATGGCTTTGGCGGAGAATCCGGATTTTCGTTTTATTGTGTCCAACACCACCGAGGCAGGAATCGAATTTGTTCCGGAGAATAAGTTTGAAGACGCTCCGGCCAAAAGCTTTCCCGGCAAGTTGACTCAGCTTCTGTATAAAAGATATAAATTAGGACTGAAAGGTTTCATTATTTTGTCTTGTGAGCTGATTGACCACAATGGCGAAGAACTGGAGAAGTGCTGTCTGGAGTATGCTGACCTTTGGAATCTTGGTGAGGAGTTTAAGGTATGGATGAAAGAAGAGAATGATTTCTGTTCCACCTTGGTAGACCGTATTGTAACCGGATTCCCTAGAGATGAGCATGAGGCTCTTTGCAAGCGCATCGGCGAGACAGATAACATGATGGACACTGCGGAGATTTTCCACCTGTGGGTAATACAGGGGCACCATGAGGATGAGCTTCCTCTCCAGAAGGCAGGCTTCCATGTGATTTGGACAGATAATGTAGACCCGTATAAGAAGAGAAAAGTAAGAATTTTAAACGGCGCCCATACCTCTATGGTATTGGGAGCGCATTTGTACGGTTTGGAGACCGTTGGGGAGTGCCTGAAAGATGAAAAGGTGTCTTCGCTTCTTAAGAAATGCATATTTGATGAGATTATTCCTACTATTGGCGACAATGAGGATAACCGCAGGTTTGGGGCAGCAGTGCTGGAGCGTTTCTCCAATCCGTTTATTAAACATCTGCTGCTGTCCATTGCCTTAAACTCTGTTTCAAAGTTTAAAGCAAGGGTGCTGCCTACAATTTTGGAGTATAAGGAAAAGTTCGGAAAATATCCTCAGGGACTGACATTTTCCCTGGCAGCGCTGATTGCGTTTTATCGTACAGATGCTGCCAATGACGGAGAGGAGATTATGAAATTTATGAAGGACGCTTCTGTGGAGGATATTCTGGCCAAGACTGAATATTGGGGCCAGGATTTAAGCGACATGATTCCGGAAGTATCAAAATGGTATCAAATGATTCAGGACGAAGGCATGAGCAAGGCCTATGATAAGGTATTGAACTGATTTTATTTGTCATGAAAGAAATGCATAGTGAATACATTTAAAACAGAGCCAGCAGCGCAAAGCGGCCTGTGAAAGAAAAAAGCCTAGTAACAGCCGGGGCCAGGGGTGCCTGGCCCCGGCAGCTGTCCTTGCATAAGAATGAACAGCGAATTACCCCATAAAAACAGCAGAAGTTCCTATGGAATTCCATGGGCTCTTTTGCTGTTTTTATTTTCGGAGCAAGTGATAAATGTGTTTTTCCGAACATATAATAAGTTGATTACAGGATGGTAAGCAAGGTGATGATGTGACGAATGGAGATAGAAAATGGATTAGAGGGAAACTGGCTTTGGCTGCCTGGGGCCTGGCAGGGGTATTTTTGGCTGCAGATTTTTTTGCATGCAATTATCCGGCAGCTGAAAGCAGATTTGGCTGGAAGGACTTGAAGGATGCGGCTGTTACGGCGGGAGGCAATGCCATATATGAAGAGGAGGAAAAGGAGGAGAAATACATTGCATTGACGTTTGATGATGGACCTCACAAAGTTTATACTCCAAAGCTTCTGGAAGGATTAAAGGAACGGGGAGTTCATGTGACATTTTTCTTGATTGGACAAAATATAGACGGAAATGAAGACATTATCCGGGAGATGAAAGAGGATGGCCATCTTATTGGCAACCACAGTCAGAACCATATGCAGCTGACAAAGGAAAGGACAAAAGAGGCATGTGATCAGATCAACCGCACAAACGAAAAGATAGAAAGCATTACCGGAGAAACCCCGGCATATGTTCGTCCGCCTTTTGGCTCCTGGAGCGAGGAACTGGAGGGCATGGTATCTATGAGGGTAGTACTGTGGAGCGTGGACCCTTTGGACTGGAAAACTCAGAATAAAAACAGGATCGTGCGCCATATTGTAAACCATGTGGAGGACGGCAGCATTATTCTGCTTCATGATGTCTATGATACGTCGGTGGAGGCGGCTTTGGAAGTGATTGACACGCTTTCTGCAGAAGGGTATAATTTTGTTACGGTAGATGAACTGCTGATAGACTGACAGCATAGAAAGGGTACCGCAGATTAGGAGCAGGAAACAGGTATGGATTTATTTGATTATATGAGAAGCAATACCATGGAGAAAGAATCGCCGCTGGCTTCCAGAATGCGTCCGTCATCTCTGGATCAGGTAGTGGGACAGAGGCATATTATTGGAAAAGATAAACTGCTGTATCGAGCTATAAAGGCGGACAAGCTGGGCTCTGTTATTTTCTATGGGCCTCCAGGTACAGGCAAGACTACCCTTGCCAAGGTAATTGCCGGAACCACCAAAGCGGATTTTCGGCAGATCAATGCTACCACAGCAGGAAAGAAGGACATGGAAGAGGCGGTGAAGTCAGCCAAAGACAGCATGGGAATGTATGGCCGGAGAACTATTTTGTTTGTAGATGAGATCCACCGCTTTAATAAGAGCCAGCAGGATTATCTTTTGCCTTTTGTGGAAGATGGAACCTTGATTCTTATAGGGGCAACTACAGAAAATCCCTACTTTGAAGTGAACGGGGCTCTTTTGTCGCGGAGCCGTATTTTTGAGCTAAAGGAGCTGGAGCAAAAAGACATAAAGGAGCTGATCCGACGGGCGGTGTACGACTCGGAGAAAGGAATGGGAAGCTACAATGCCGAAATTCATGAAGATGCAGTGGAATTTCTGGCAGATGCGGCAGGCGGAGATGCCAGGGCGGCTTTAAATGCAGTAGAATTGGGAGTCCTTACCACAGACAGAGACAGCGACGGAAAGATACATATTGATTTAAAGGTAGCCCAGGAATGTATTCAGAAGCGGGCGGTGCGTTACGATAAGGACGGGGACAATCATTATGACACTATTTCTGCATTTATTAAAAGCATGAGAGGCTCTGACCCGGATGCATCCGTATATTACCTTGCACGAATGTTGTATGCAGGAGAAGACATAAAATTTATCGCCAGAAGAATCATGATCCATGCTGCGGAGGATGTGGGTATGGCAGACCCTCAGGCCCTGGTAGTGGCATCCAGCGCCGCCCAGGCAGCGGAGCGTGTGGGGATGCCGGAGGCTCAGATTATTTTGGCCCAGGCCGTTATTTATGTGGCTACGGCTCCAAAAAGCAATTCCGTAGCAGCTGCCATAGGAGAGGCGGCTGAGGCAGTGAAGAATGAGAAGATTATGCCGGTGCCTGTACACCTTCAAGATAAACATTATAAGGGAGCCGGCAAGCTGGGACACGGGGCGGGATATCAATATCCTCATGATTATCCCGATCATTATGTGAAGCAGCAATATCTGCCGGATAATATGATTGGGCGCGAGTTTTACCATATGTCAGATCAAGGATATGAGAGAAATATACAGGATTTTATGGCATTTTTGAAAAAATAGCTTTCTTTTTCATGTGATATGGTCTATAATAGGAAAGAATGATGGGGCGGCTTCATGGCCGCAGATCTGAAGTTCAAGAACATTTCGTTTATTCCTAGTTCAAAGGAACATTCCCTGAACGAGAACCAAACAGAATAAGATGATTTTGAGGCATAGAAAAAGGAGAGAAAATAATGCGTGAAAAATTGCAGACATTACCGCTGGCAGAGCTGAAAGAGATTGCAAAGTCCCAGGGAATTAAGGGAATCAGCGGAATGAAAAAAAGCGATCTTATAGAATTGCTCTGCGAAAAAGAGAAGGAAGCAGAAGAGCCGAAGAAACCGGCATCCCCTCAGCGTCAGGAACCTGCAAAGGAAAATGTGCGTGAGAATTTAAGAGACAACGGAAAAGATATCAGAATGCCAAGAAATCAGAATTTGTCACAGAATCCCAGCCAGAATCCGGCTGGCACTGCCGGGGCGGGACAGAAGGCATATGCCCCGGCTCCTACGGCTGAAGGACCTCAGGATATGCCGGAACTGGACAGCGGTATTGAGGCTAACGGCATTTTGGAGGTAATGCCTGACGGATTTGGGTTCATTCGATGTGAGAATTTTCTTCCAGGGGAGAACGACGTATACGTTGCACCTTCCCAGATTCGCCGATTTAACATGAAAACCGGAGATATTATCAGAGGAAACAGAAGAATTAAGGCTGCCACAGAGAAATTTGCTGCATTGCTGTATGTTACCAGTATAAATGGATACTCGCCGTCGGTCATTGAACGCCGCCCTAATTTTGAGGATCTGACTCCCGTTTTCCCCAACGTCCGACTGCATATGGAGACAAGAGGCAGGGCCAACAGCACAGCTATGAGGGTGCTGGATTTGCTGTCTCCTATTGGAAAGGGACAAAGAGGAATGATTGTATCCCCTCCAAAAGCAGGAAAAACCACACTGTTAAAGCAGGTGGCTCAGGCTATCACCACCAATAACCCGGATATGCACCTGATTATTCTTCTTATTGATGAACGTCCGGAGGAAGTTACGGATATTAAGGAGTCTGTTACAGGGAACAATGTGGAAGTCATTTATTCAACCTTTGATGAGCTGGCAGAACGGCATAAACGGGTTTCGGAGATGGTGATTGAACGGGCGAAGCGTCTGGTGGAACACGGACGTGACGTGGTAATTCTCCTGGACAGTATTACCAGGCTGGCCAGGGCTTACAATCTGGTAGTTCCTCCCAGCGGCCGCACACTTTCCGGAGGACTTGATCCGGCAGCTCTCCATATGCCGAAAAGGTTTTTCGGCGCAGCCAGGAATATGCGGGAGGGCGGCAGCCTTACAATCCTTGCCACGGCTTTGGTGGACACGGGAAGCCGTATGGATGATGTGATTTATGAGGAGTTTAAGGGCACAGGAAACATGGAGCTGGTTCTGGACAGAAAGCTGTCTGAGAAGAGGATTTTCCCGGCCATTGACATTCTAAAGTCCAGTACGCGGAACGATCATCTGCTTTTAAATGCAGAAGAGCGGGAGGCCGTGGATATTATCCGGAAAGCAACCAACAGCTTAAAGCCGGAAGACGCCGTAGAAAGGATTCTGGATCTGTTTGCTAAGACCAGAACCAACCGGGACTTTATCGAGAACGCCAAGAGAATCCGTGTTTTCTAAATTTTTTAAGAATCTGAGATATTTGAGGAATTTTGTACTTGCATTAACTTTTATTCTATGATATACTGAACAAGCTGTTTCAATGACAATACAGGCAGTGGGAGTATACGTTTGCTGCCATAATAGAATAAAAAGAATTTGAGAGGTGAAAAGCATGAAAGAAGGTATCCATCCGGCTTATTACCAGGCCAAAGTTACCTGCAACTGTGGGAATGAATTTGTGACAGGTTCTACCAAGAAGGAGATTCACGTAGAGGTTTGCTCCAAGTGCCACTCATTCTATACAGGCCAGCAGAAGACTGCTGCAGCCCGCGGACGTATTGATAAGTTCAATCGTAAGTACGGCGTTAATGCCGGCAAGTAATCAGGGTATGGGTAAAAAAAGGTTGAGACCTAAGTGGAGACACTTATGCTCAACCTATTTTTTCGTTATCAATACAGCTTTTCAGGAAGCAGAAGAAAGAGAGGCATTATGAAATATTCCGGAATTGGCGGTCAGGCCGTTATTGAAGGAATTATGATGAAGAATAAGCAGGAGTATGCAACTGCTGTGCGCAGGCCTGACGGAGAGATTGAGGTAAAAAAGGACACTTATGTAAGCCTGACGGAGAAAGTGAAATTGCTGTCTCTGCCTTTTGTAAGAGGAGTGTTTAGTTTTGCGGATTCCATGATCCTTGGGATGAAGACGCTGACATTTTCCGCCAGCTTTTTTGAAGACGATGAGGATGCAGAGCCAGGCAGACTGGAGAAGTGGTTGGACGACCGTTTCGGAGAGAGCCTGGAAAAGGTACTGATGTCGGCAGTGATGGTGTTTTCCGTGATTGCTGCCATTGTCATTTTTATGGTGCTTCCTCTGGGTATCAGCAGTCTCCTGCGGCCGGTGGTTTGGTCGGATACGCTGATGGCCTTTTTGGAGGGAATGATTCGTCTGGCTGTCTTTATCCTCTATATTAAGATAATTTCTAATATGGAGGATATCCGGCGGACGTTTATGTACCACGGTGCGGAGCATAAATGCATCAACTGTATTGAACATGGCCTGGAGCTGAATGTGGATAATGTGAGAGCCAGTTCCAAACGGCATAAACGGTGCGGAACCAGCTTCCTTATTATTGTTATGATGATCAGCATCCTGTTTTTTATGATTGTCAGGGTGGAAGGATTTATTCCCAGGGTATTGAGCAGGATCGTCCTGATCCCAGTGATTGCAGGGATTTCTTATGAATTCCTGCGGCTTGCAGGAAGAAGCGATTCAGCTATTGTGAATTTTTTAAGCAAGCCTGGACTTTGGATGCAGAACATGACTACCAAGGAACCAGATGACAGTATGATTGAGGTTGCCATAGCTGCCGTGGAGGCGGTGTTTGACTGGAAAGAATATTTAAGGGAAAACTTTCCGGAAGACAGCGGGCAGAATACCGGAAAGACCTTAGAATCCGGTGAGGGTTCTGGAGGTGAAACGTAAAAGATGACTCTGCACCAGTTATTGAAAGAAGGAGCAGACAGCCTGACAAAAGCCGGAGATCCTGAACCGCAGACGGATGCCAGAAGGCTCCTTTTAGAGGCTTTCCGACTGGATACCGTACATTTTCTCATGAACCGGATGCAGGTCCTGGAGCAGACCCAGGCTGTGAAAGCATCCATGGATCTATACCGCCAGATGATAAAAAAGAGATGCCGGCGGATTCCTCTTCAGCATATTTTAGGCAGCCAGGATTTTATGGGGCTGACATTTACAGTAAATAAGCATGTGCTGATTCCGCGCCAAGATACGGAAACTTTGGCAGAGCTGGTTTTGCAGGAACAAAAGGATACGAAAAAAAAAGTATTAGATCTATGTACCGGTTCCGGATGCATTGCCATTAGCTTGGCGGTCCTGGGGAAGTATGAAGACATAACTGCCGTGGATCTGTCGCCGGAAGCTTTAAAAGTGGCAGAGGAAAATGCAAGAAGGCTGTTAGGCCGCGAAAGGAAGATTCACCTGATACAGGGGGATCTGTTTGAGGCTTTGGAAGGCACATATGATATCATAACAGCCAATCCGCCTTATATTGCTACGGAAGTTATTAAGGGGCTTCAGCCGGAAGTACGGGACTATGAGCCAAGGATGGCGCTGGACGGTGATATGGACGGACTGAGTTTTTACAGGAGAATTGCCGCCCAGGCGCAGAGCTGGCTGAATCCGGGAGGCTGTATTTACCTGGAAATTGGCCATGACCAGGCGCAGGCAGTAAGCCGCTTTTTGGAGGAGGCCGGATTTGAGAATATTAGAATAGTAAAGGATACCCCTGGCTTGGACCGGGTGGTTTATGCAGAAGGAGGCAGCCATGTTTGACCGTTTAGATGATATGCTGATTCATTATGAGGAATTGATGCTGGAATTAAACAATCCATCTGTGGCTGAGGATCAAAACCGTTTCCGCAAGCTGATGAAAGAACAGGCGGATCTGGCGCCATTAGTGGATACTTATAAACAATATAAACAGTCTAAACAGGATATAGAAGACAGCATTGCCCTTCTGGAAGAAGACAGCGATGAGGAAATGCGGGAACTGGCCAAGGAGGAACTGTCAGATGCCAGAAGGCGAGTGGAAGAACTGGAGCAGCAGTTAAAGATACTGCTTCTTCCAAAAGATCCCAATGATGATAAAAACATTATTTTGGAAATACGGGCCGGCGCAGGCGGCGACGAGGCGGCGTTGTTTGCTGCAGAACTTTATCGGATGTATGTAAACTATGCAGAGAGCCATCGCTGGAAAGTGGAGATTATCAGTGTCAATGAAAACGGAATCGGCGGATTTAAGGAAGTGATCGCCATGGTTACGGGAAAGGGAGCTTATTCTAAGCTGAAGTATGAAAGCGGCGTTCACCGGGTGCAGCGAGTGCCTGAAACAGAAAGCGGTGGACGGATTCATACCTCTACGGCTACTGTGGCAGTTATGCCTGAGGCAGAGGAGGTGGATGTGCAGATTGATATGAAAGACTGCCGGATTGATGTTATGCGGGCTTCAGGAAATGGCGGGCAGTGCGTAAACACCACAGACTCTGCAGTCCGTCTGACTCATATGCCTACTGGAATCGTTATTTACAGCCAGACGGAAAAATCTCAGCTGCAGAACAAGGAGAAGGCATTTCGGCTTCTCCGATCGAAACTGTTTGATCTGGAACAGGAAAAACGCCAGAATTCCGAGGCGGAGGAGAGAAGAAGCCAAATCGGCACAGGGGATCGCTCCGAAAAGATACGCACTTACAATTTCCCTCAGGGACGTGTGACAGAGCATAGGATTAAATTGACCTTGTACAAAATAGATGCTGTTATGAATGGAGATATTCAGGAAATTATAGACAGCCTTATTGCAGCCGACCAGGCGGCAAAACTGGCGAAGATGAATGAAAGCGCATAAAACAGGAAAAATACGCAGAAGCAAAGTCCAAAAGCCCTGAAAACCTGGCAGAAGCAAGAAACCGGTTTCAGGGCTTAAAAAATGAAAAGAAAGGGGGAGGGATGTGGGGGAAAAGCATACACAAGAACTTGGAAGAATACATAATCTGATAGCGGCAGGATGCATCATCCTTGGAGCAGCAGGAAGCCTGGAACTTATGGAGGGCTTTATGGAGGAAAGAAAGATCCAGATACAATACGAAAGTCTGGCACAAATGGCAGACAGCAGGACTGGAACGGCTGCATCAGATTTGCAGACAATGTATCCGAAGCAGGATCAGAAGGCACAGTGGGGCTTAGGATCAGAGAGGCTAAAAGCAAACAGGACACCACATTTGCTCTATGAATCCCCTATTGATTTTCAGAAGTTAGCCGAAATAAATCCTGACATAACAGGCTGGATAAAAATACCAGGTACAGGGATTGATTATCCTATTGTTCAGAGCAGTGACAATAATATGTACCTGTATAAAAGCTTTAACGGGGAAGCTGCAGACGCAGGATGTATATTTATGGATTTTGAAGGCCAGAAAGATCTGAGAGGCTATAACAATATACTTTATGGACACAATATGAAGAACGGATCAATGTTTAGGGATGTGGTTCGATATAGAGACGAAGAATATTTTAAAGAACATCAATACTTTGAGATTTATACTCCCACGGAAACCATACATCTGAAAGCTGTATCCTGCTACTACATACAGGATGCCCCTGAAGTGCGCAGGACAAGATTTCACGATGATGCTGAGTTTGATGCCTTTGTACACAGAATGCTTGAACCTTGCCAGTATGCACAGATGCCCGGAAAGCATGTTGAGAATTTGTATACGCTGGTTACCTGCAGTTATGAGACGGAAGACGCAAGAACGGTACTGTTTGCCGTGGAGGCAGACAGGGGCTAAGGGCAAAACATAAAAAACCAGTGAAATCAGAAATTGCAAATGAAGTGACAGTGTGCTATACTGTACCTTATTATGTGAAAAATGGTTATAAAGAATGTTAAAATCAGTTTGGGAGGATAGAAATCATGGGAAAATATTTTGGAACAGACGGCTTCCGCGGTGAAGCCAATGTGGATCTGACTGTAGAACATGCTTATAAAGTGGGCCGTTTTTTGGGGTGGTTTTATGGCCAGAAAGAGCCGGATACCCGATGCAGGGTGGTGATTGGAAAAGATACCAGGAGAAGCAGCTATATGTTTGAGTACTCTCTGGTTGCAGGGCTTACTGCTTCCGGTGCAGACGTATACCTTCTTCATGTAACCACCACTCCCAGTGTATCCTATGTAGTCCGTACAGAGGGATTTAACTGCGGAATCATGATTTCAGCCAGCCACAACCCATTTTATGACAATGGCATAAAAGTGATTAATGAGAGAGGAGAAAAGCTAGAGGAATCTGTAATCGAGAAAATAGAGCAGTATCTGGATGGAGAAATGGGGGAGATTCCTTTGGCCCGAAAGGATGCCATTGGCCGCACGATTGATTTTGCCGCAGGGCGTAACCGCTATATCGGTTATCTTATTTCCATAGCTACCCGTTCTTTTAAGAATATGCGTGTGGGACTGGACTGTGCCAACGGCAGCGCTTCAGCAATTGCCAAGAATGTGTTTGACGCTCTTGGGGCTGAAACTTATGTGATAAACAGTGAGCCTAATGGTCTGAATATTAACACGGAATGCGGTTCCACCCATATTCATGTGCTGCAGGAATATGTTAAGCGCAATCATCTGGATGTAGGATTTGCCTATGACGGAGATGCAGACCGCTGCATTGCAGTGGACGGCAGCGGTGAAGAGGTAGATGGCGATAAAATCATGTACATCTGCGGAAAATATATGAAGCAGCAGGGGACTTTAGTGAATAATACGGTAGTAACCACGATCATGTCTAATTTCGGCCTGTATAAAGCGCTGGAAAGAGAAGGGATCTCCTATGTAAAGACTGCGGTTGGGGATAAATATGTATATGAAAATATGTCATCTTATGGTCATTGCCTTGGCGGGGAACAGTCAGGCCATATTATTTTCAGCAAAAACGCTACTACGGGAGACGGAATCCTCACTTCTTTAAAAGTTATGGAAGTGATCCTGGAAAAGAAGCAGACTCTGGAAAAACTGGCGTCCGAGGTGGAGATTTACCCTCAGGTGCTTAAAAATGTAAAAGTGAAAGACAAAAAGGCGGCGCAGGAAGACCCGGCAGTAATGGCAGAAGTAGATAAAGTCACCAAGGCTCTGGGAGAAGGGGGACGGATTCTTCTTCGACAGTCAGGTACGGAACCGGTGGTACGTGTTATGGTAGAGGCGGCCAGCCATGAAATCTGTGAGACTTATGTAAGTCAGGTCATTGAAGTAATGAAAGCCCAGGGACATATGCTGGAGGCATAAAAGAAAAGACACCAAAGTAAGACTGCATTGGAAGCCTGATTACAAGCAAGGAGGAAGAGAATATGTTGAATTATCAGCGATATAAAAGAGTACCGGTTGTAGATTTTCCAGAAAGAACCTGGCCTTTTAAACAGATTGAGAAGGCACCTGTATGGTGCAGCGTTGATCTGCGAGACGGCAATCAGGCTTTGGTGGAGCCTATGGTGGTGGAAGAGAAGATGGAATTCTTCAGCATGCTGGTAAAGCTGGGGTTTAAGGAAATTGAGATAGGTTTTCCGGCTGCTTCTCAGATCGAGTACGATTTTCTGCGTCAGTTAGTAGATCGCCGTATGATTCCTGATGATGTACGGGTTCAGGTACTGGTACAGTGCAGAGAGCACCTGATTAAAAGAACTTTTGAGGCTATCAAAGGCATTAAGAATGTAGTAGTGCATATTTATAATTCTACATCCACCCTTCAGAGGGATGTGGTATTTAACAAGAGTAAAGAAGAAATCATTCAGATTGCTGTTGACGGAACTAATTTGGTAAAGAAATATGCAAAGAATTTTGACGGCAATCTGATTCTGGAATACTCGCCGGAAAGTTTTACAGGCACGGAACTGGATTTTGCACTGGAAATCTGCACGGCGGTCCAGGATACCTGGGGTGCAACTCCGGAGAACCCTATTATTATTAATCTTCCGTCCACAGTAGAGATGACGACGCCGAATGTGTATGCGGATCAGATTGAGTGGATGAATACACATTTTAAAAACCGTGACAGCATCATTTTAAGCGTTCATCCTCATAATGATCGGGGAACCGGCGTAGCTGCTACAGAGCTGGCGGTCTTAGCAGGGGCAGAGCGGGTGGAGGGTACCCTGTTCGGCAACGGTGAACGTACCGGAAATGTGGATATTCTTACATTAGCCTACAATATGTTCTCCCAGGGCATTAATCCGGAACTGGAGATTGAAAATATCCGCAATATTTCAGAGGTGTATGAGCGCTGTACAAAGATGGATATTCCAGAAAGACATCCCTATGCCGGAAAACTGGTATTTACTGCATTTTCTGGTTCCCATCAGGATGCTATTAACAAGGGCATGAACGCACTTCATGAGAGAGATAGCCAGCATTGGGAAGTGCCTTATCTTCCCATCGATCCCGCTGATATCGGAAGACAGTATGAACCCATTGTCCGTATTAACAGTCAGTCGGGCAAAGGCGGCGTGGCTTTTGTCATGGATACATTCTTTGGGTTTAAGCTGCCGAAAGGAATGCATAAAGAATTTGCGGATGTGATTCAGGCCATTTCCGAGAAGCAGGGCGAGGTGGCTCCGGAGCAGATCATGGAGGAATTCAGACACAATTATACAGAACGAAAAGAGCCTATCCATTTCCGCAGATGTCAGATTACAGATACGGAGAATGAAGACGGCGATTTTGCAACACTTGTAAAAGTTACTTATACAAATAATGGCCTTGAAAAAGTTTTCGAGGGTGTGGGCAATGGCCCTATTGATGCAATTCAGAATGGCCTTGAAAAGGAACTGAATATTGAAATCCGGGTGCTGGATTACAGCGAACATGCATTGACTTCCGGTTCCGGAGCACAGGCTGCATCATATATTCATCTGATGGACGTGAAGACTGGAAAAGTAACTTATGGCGTAGGCATTAGTTCAAATATTACCAGAGCCTCTTTCCGCGGAATATTCAGTGCGGTAAACAGACTTTTTTACTAAAACCTGCAGAAAGTACATGATAGAATAGAAGAGGGTATCGCTTATCATCTGTTTTTGATGATCTTGCGACGCCCTCTTCTATTTTCAGATATAAAAAAGAACTGCTGTCCAGCACATTTATTTATCTGCCGGAACAACAGTCCCTTTATTAATGACTTCCAGGACCGCTTGTAAGTCCCTCTTTAAGCGGAGTAGAGATGCTTCCCCCAGGCCCGGGAGATGAAGAACCCGGCCCGCTGTTGGTGCTGCCGGAAGGGGTGCTGCTTCCGTAGGGTGCAGAACCGCCGCTCTGATAGATGCCGTTGGCGTTAAAAGTATAGGAAACGCCGTTGATATTTAATGTGGTGTTGGCTGCCATCTTACCTGTAGACGGGTCTAAATAGTAGTAGGAACCATTTAAAGTAACCCATCCGGTCTGCATGTGGCCGGAGCCGTTAAAATAATACCAGCTTCCGTCAATCTGCTTCCAGTCTGTAGCCATAGTGCCATTGGATGTATCCATATAATAGCGGTTGGTATTGTCGCTGAGCCACCCGGTCATCATCTTGCCATCAGTATTAAGATAGTAGTAAGTATTGTTCAGATTCAGCCATCCCGTAATCATCTTGGCATCAGAGCCAAAATAGTACCAGTATCCGTTGATCTGCTGCCATTTTCCTATAACCGCCTTTCCGGAAGCATCGAAATAATACCAGGCATTTTCTATCTGCCGCCAGCCTATGCTCATGGAGCCGTCAGCTTTCAGATAATAAAAGTCATTGCCAATCTTTAACCATCCGGTTACCATGGTTCCGTCTTCCAGCAAGTAATAAAACTTACCGTCAATATGAATCCAGCTGTTGGCGGTCATGAGGCCGTTGGACTTAAAGTAATACCATTTATTGTTAATCTGTTTCCAGCCTATGGTCATCTTGCCGCTTGTCAGGTCAAGATAGTAATATCCGTCCGTAGTCCGAATCCATCCTTTGTACAGAGAGCCGTTATTGTCATAATATACCCAGCTGTCACCGCTTTTGCTCCAACCGGCAGCCAATGCATCAGATACCGGAGCAAGAGTCATAAGCCCTAAAATTCCGGCCAGAGCCAGGGCACGAAGACGTTTGTGGTGTATCAAAGGTAACTCCCCCCTTATCCATAAGTATTCATGCCGCACATAAGTGCGTCTTATCCAGTATACCACAAGAATCCCCCAAGAGATAGAGAAAATGGAAATATTTTTATTACAATTTAATTACCGGGGGCAGATGAGATGCACTTTGCCTGTTTATCAGCCAGGATTATTCTTCTCTATTCGGAAAGCAGAAGCCGGAAGGCCCATGCCGTTTGTCAGCAGAACCCATGTATCTATTTGGAGGGAATTAGTTCCTGAATCCTCTGATAATAGCGTTTGGCATACCGATACATAATTAACGTGTATTCTCCGAATTCTTCTCCCAGATGGCTTTTATATACAGCCCAAAGGCTCCATAGAAAACCGCCCAGAGCCATATAAGAGTAAACTGCAGCTAATTCATCTTTTTCTGGTGTCTGTTCTAAATAGATCCGGATAAGACGGTCGGTCTGTTCTTCATTATAATAAGAATAAATAGCGCACATGGCTACATCAATAAGAGGATCACACATGCCGGAATATTCCCAATCTATGAGCCGCAAGGTTCCGTCCGAAAGAAACAGGAAGTTATCAGCTACGCTGTCAATATGGGCCAGCGTCTCAGGCCTGTTCATTTGATCCAGGCGATCCATCAGTTCCGTCATTTTATTTTTTATGAGATCATAATCTTCAAAAGGGATACCGCCATGTGTTCTGCAAAGATTCTCATAAAATTTAATTTTTTCCCGGATATCAAAGCGATGGTCAACCGAAAGACCTGCCTGGTGAACTTGCTTTAATAGTTTCATGCATTTGCTTACGTCTGTCCAGTTTCCAGCGTCGGAATTGCGGGCGTCTTCATAATATTCTGAAATCTTGTAACCGCTGCTGCTGTCAAAATAAATCACATACTCTGTTATTCCAAGGGGCTTCACTGCCTCATAGACCGCCGCTTCCTGCCTGCGGTTTATGAGAAGCTCTGTTCCGGGGCCAGGTATCCGACAGATATACTGCTTGCCGGATACGGAGAAAAGGAAAGATTTGTTGGTCATTCCTGCCTTAAGGCATTTAATATTTTTAATTTCTGATTCAGGCACTTGGAATATGCGGGCAACAAGTTCCATGGCCTCATTGTCAGAGCGATTCTGATATTTAGGGTCAAATGTTCGCAATTCCTCCAGATTTTCGAATTCATAGACCTGATTGGCATTCTGACGGTTAATGTAAAGGTTCAGACAGTCCAATCCAGACTCAAGATTTTTAACAGGCTGCTGTTTAAGCCGGGAAAATCCGGATTCCAGAAGCCGCTTTTGAGCGGTGCCGTTTACCAAATCCATATATACATTTTCCCAGTGAAACTGTTCTGTCCCAGGTATGGAATAGTAGGCTTCCAAAATAGGAAGGAAATAGCCGGACCATTCTTTACGGAAAAATGCGGGGCCGTACATGACCCAGGAATCATGGCCGCCTATTTCCACATGAAGAATCTTTCCCTTCTTATTAAAGGAAAGACACCATTCCGAAGTATCACCTTCCTGAAAAACAGAAGAGTACCAGGAGCAGCACTCATAGGTATGGTACATATTTTCCCGCATCCAGTTATCAGAGGCCAGAAGATACATATTTTTTCCTTCAAAAAGTTTTCGGGCATGATAGACGGTGGCTAGGGTATTTTTTTCAGAGTATTCTTTATTATATAGAAGCGTTACATTATATTTATCAATAAGATATTCAAATTTTTCTTTAAGGTATCCCACAACAATGGTGATATCTGTAATTCCTGCATGATGAAGCTGACGGATCTGCCGTTCAATCATTCGTTCCCCAAAGACTTCCAGAAGTCCTTTAGGAGTTTCAAATGTCAGGGGAACAAAGCGAGAACCAAAACCTGCCGCAAGAATGACTGCTCCGTCTACCCTGTATTGCTCCAGATGCTCTTTGCCTGGAGAAGTCAGCTGATAATGCCCGTCAGGGAGTACTGCAATCAGATTCTGCTCGATGCATTCTTTTATCAGATGGTTTATGGAGCCCAGGGATACATCCATGGCCTGTGCAAGCTCCCTCTGGGTGATCTGAGGATGTTCAAATATATTCCGGCATATCAATGCATGTCTGTCCATAAATACCTCCGTTCAAAAATAGAGATTTATTTATATATATGAACATTATAACATAGAGAAACAAAAAAACAAGAGGGAAACAAGAGGGGTTATTGCGAAAAGGGGATAGTGGAGTGTATAATATACAGTGTGTATATCCTGTTATAAAACTGCCTTGGACAGGCATTGTATAAAGATAAGTACAATTCGGAAAGAAAAATGAGTTTTCGTAAGTTTTATGTAAGAAAATGAACAGAGAAAAGTTATAGCATTTTTTCGAAAAGTGTATTATACTAACGTTGTGATTGAGGAAATGATATTTCCTTACAGAGATTAGAAAACCTGAAAATATGATTTATAAAGCATTTATAAAAAATGCCAAAAAAGTCAAAAAGGTATTGATAATTTCCATTATAGGAAGTATAATTACCTCGTAATGCAATAGGGAATCTTCGAAAAAGAAGGTTCAAAAAAGGAAAAAGGAGAGTGCATTCATTATGAGAAAGCAAACGAAATTAGTTGCAGTTC
>CATLBO010000071.1 GCA_949879025.1 uncultured Hungatella sp.
CAACTTGGACTTCGTTCATACAGTTATGGCTATCGTATTTTTGCGGAGCCTCCGGTGACAGCAGGAGAAGGGAGCGACAAGCTTGTACAGATTAAAAACTCGATGAGTGATTCGGATATTGCAAAGCCTAGCAGCCGTAAATGCCTGGAGCCAGCAGCGTTTCTGCAGAACATTGGGCAACGCAGTCCTGCACATCTGCGATGACATTCTCCGGGAAAATATCATAACGGTAGATGCAGTTTTCAAAATCATCCTTCCACCAGGGAATGAATCTGGTTTGATTGATCTGGGTGGCGGATGTGGTCAGCAAAGTGGTCAGTTCTTTTACATCCATAGTCCAATTCTCCTTTTTGTACGGATTTTGAGGATATTGTAGCACAGAATTCAGGGGAATGACAGGGAAAGTATACAGAACGGCGTATGCCTTGACTTGCGCAGATTAAGGAGATAAAATGAACATATCATTTTGCAGAAGGGAGATAACCGCAGGAAGCTTTTGGAACCAGATTTCTGCGCCTGTGGGATGCCCTTTTTTCGAAGTTCGCTACTTTCACATAAAAATAAGAGAAAGGCGGGAGAACATATGCAGCTTGACAATATGCTTTTGCAGGCATGTAAAAACAATAAAAAAAGCGTGGTGCAGACATTTCTGAAACGAGGTGGCGTGGATGTGAACAAACGGGACGAGTCTGGCAACACACCTCTTATTTATGCATGTATGAAAAACGCCAGGGATTTAGTAAAGATGCTGCTGGATAATGGCGCAGATGTGAATCTGGGCAATCAGCAGGATTGCATGCCCATCCACTTTGCGGCGGAGACAGGAAGCCCGGAACTTATTGAACTGTTGACTGGGGCAGGTGCGGATGTAAACTGCACAGATAGGAACGGAAGAACGCCTCTTATGGTTATGGCCCGGCATGGAAGAACAGATGTAGCGCTGAAATTTATCCAAAACCATGATGTTGATACAAAGATAAAAGATAGTGACAACCATATGGCCATTGACTATGCCACCTCTTCTGGCCTGAGGGAGCTGGTAAAAGCCCTTTCCAGGACAGAAGAGAATCACACAGACGCTTATGGCAATACCACGCTTCATCATGCCTGCTGGAATGAACAGGGCCAGGTGGTGAAAGTCCTGCTTGAAAACGATAAAAACAGTGTAAACAGGCTGAATGATGACGGAGAATCGCCCCTGATTTTAGCGGTAAAAAGATCCAATCTGGTTATTACCGAACTGCTTCTTTCTGCAGGGGCGCAGCCGGAGTGTGCAGATTTAAACGGCGTTATGCCACTGCATATTGCAGCCGGGAACGGGGATCTGTTTGTGGCAAAGGCTCTGCTTGGAGCCGGGGCAGGCATTGATGCTAAGACTGGAGAAGGGCGGACCCCCCTTATTCTTGCAGCAAGAAAAGGCAGAAACGATTTTACGGCAATGCTCATTGAGGCAGGAGCAGATGTAAACAGCGTAGACAATAAACAGCACAGCGCATTGTATTATGCAGCAGAGGCTGGATTTACGGAGATTGTGGAGCAGCTACTTATGGCTGGGGCGGAAAATTAGCGGCTGTTCGGTTCAGATTAGATCAGCTTCACGGCTATTCCTGGGCCTCCGTGGTGACATTGCCGTGGTCCATTTGATAACGCTCATAGACTTTTGGACCATACATAATAAACATCAGCACAAAAAACAGGATTGTCAGGGCAACGCCCCGCTTCCAGCCATAAGGCTCCCAGCCGGTTTTTTTACGCTCTTTCTTTTCAAGAGGCTCATAAGCAATCCTGTCCGGCACAGGGATCAGCCGGAGCTTTGGCTCTCCAGTGGCTTCAGAATGAATCTTTTGAAACGTAAAAGCTTTGTTACACTGACTGCAAAGCTCTATGTTTGGGTTTCTTCTGTCAGACCCCAGCTTCCCTCCGCAGGAGGGGCATGTTAATTCTTTCATTGTATAATTCTCCCAATACTACGTTTTTAGTTTCTGCTTTTTAAATATAATCCAGCTGCCAGGCAATGCCTGTTTAGGATTCCTATTGTTTCCCATATACCCGTTTGTGAAGCCGGATAACTTCCTCCGGGTTTTGTACGGCATCATACTCTTTCCCTTCATAGGAAAAGAAATGATCTGTAATGATTTTTGGATTGCGCTGGCTGATGGCATTTACAATGGCTATGCTGGCTTTTTCCGGGGGGTCCCTGTGGAGGACGCCCAGCTCATTGTCGGTAATATAAGCCACCAGGGCCCGGTCATATCCCCCATCCTGGCAGAGATACTTCTTTGTGTAGAAACATGCCACCATATCCTCCAGACGGAAAACGCATGGTTCCGTAGACGGAAATTTTACATAGCTGGCTGTAATAAAGCCCATTTGTTTCAGGCTGTTAGTATCTTTTCCCTTATCCATAGAGATGAGGACTGTACCTGGCTGCCTGAATTCCTGCTCAATCTGGCGCAGATCCTGTTCCGACAGGCCGGTCTTCATGTATGCCGCTGCCCAGCCTTTCTCCTTTTTCTGCTGCATAAAGATTCCAAGCACAATCAGCAGAATACCAGGAACAATCATGGCCGCCGCAAACGTGACAGCCCCCTGAGTTCCCATGGTGTTAATCAGCACGGCTGCCAGCGCTGCGCCGATTATGATCAGCATGGCACCCATGGCAGCAATTCCCTTTCCAGCTCCTGCTACGCTGTACATGTACTGAAGCACGCTGCCGTTCTTGGTCATTTTTTGCTTCAGCTGATTATCCGGTTCAAATACCATATCATTTCCCTCCTGACACTATTATGTACTCTCGGGATCTTTTCGGCACCTGCCTTTGAGGCCGATTTTCCGTCAAATGCACATTAATTTATGCACTTCTGGCAAAAAGTCATCTCACAAAATCAGGCACAGAGGGACTCCGAAAGTACATTGTTCTTTAGAATCACTTTGGGAGTCTGCCTTGCAGATCCTCATAAAAGACATTATATCTCAATTTATCACATACGGCAATGAAATGATGGGAGAAAAAGATTGATTTTTCCATTTATTAAATCCAGAAATTTACTATAATATATGTATTCAAAATTAATACAGCGGCAATAATATATGAGAAATACATTTTAAACAGATGGAACCTACAGGAAGAAAGAGAGGAAAAAACTATGAAGTCCATCAGGGTAAGATTTAAACAGGTAAAGGATATTGTTGATTTTGTCAAAACTGCCAGCGGATACAGCTATGATATTGATGTAAGATGCGGCAGTATTGTAGTGGATGCAAAGTCCTTAGTAGGCGTTATGGCAGTGGCTGACAGAAAGGTTGTTGAAATTGTGGCACATACGGAGGAATGCGGGGAACTGCTTGAAAAGGTAGCCTGCTATGCGGCATAAACGGGACACATGACGGATGAAGACAGAGCCTGGTTTCTTTGCTGAAACAGGCCCTTTTTGATTGAGGTGAATTGTAATGGAAATAAGATAGGAAAAACAGGAAGATTACAAGGCCATATTATTGCCGCGCGTTTAGGATATGGGTATTCAGTTGTTTTGGGGCATGAAACATACTATCCAAAAGCAGGGTATATTCCGGCGGGCCGCTACGGTATCCGGGCGCCTTTTCAGGTTAAAGATGAAAATTTCATGGCAATATGCCTTAAAAAACATCAGGCAAATTAAATGGCGTTATCCAATATGACAGCGCATTCGGCATATGATTCAAATTTTTACTCTCCATCCAGCACCCCCCATGTACTCCTTCAGTTTTCTTTTCAAAAACTCATCATGGAGGGAAATGTAATTGCGGGACTGTCCGGAAAATCCATCTATATTCTCTGAGCTGAACACACGGTTCGGCGACAGCTGCGTGCGGTACTGGGCAGGAGTCCGGTGAAGGGTTTCCCGGAACCGGGCATTAAAGGATTTTAGATCCGGGAACCCGTTTCCTACGGCTATTTCCGTCAGATTCTTTTCGGTGGCGGCCAGCTCAAGCAGCGCATTCTGAAACCGCACCCGTGTCAGGTACTCATGAAAATTAATTCCAATGGTATTTTTAAATAAAGTGGAAACATAGATCCGGTTATATTGAGAAAACCGGGCCAAATCTTCCAGAGATATCTTTTCCCTGTAATGTTCTTCTATATAGCCAATAAGCCGTTTTACGGTTTCGTGATGTTCCATGTCCTCTTCATCCAGATTCCTGACAGTCTCAGGTTTAAACATGGTGCAGAGAGTAGCAAGGAGCAGTTCCAGACTGGCTTTTGCAGTCAGCCTGGAGTAGGGGCCGTTTTCCCACATGGCCTGGAAAATCTGCCCTGCATAGAACCGTATTCGGTTATAGCCGGGATGGTACCGATTCTCAGCAGCAGACTGGCAGGAATCAAAATGGTAAGCATACCATTTTTTTACAAAGGGCTTAAATGCAGAGGCAGAAAAATGCACAACCAGCGCTCTAGTATTGGCCTGGGGTGCAAAGGAGGCATGGCCCATGCCAGGGTTAATAAGCAGCACGTCGTCTTCTTCGAGAATATAGGTTTCCGTCCCGATGCAGAATTCCTGGCTTCCGTGAAGCAGGATATTCAGTTCATATTCCGAAGGGTGCCAGTGATAGCGGTAGTTCATAATCTCATGGGCAAAGCCGGACAGAAAAAGGCTGTCCCTTGGCCACTGCATTTCAAAATATGCCTGTTGAATATCACCTTGTTTCATATGGATGTTCTCCTTTTTTGAAAATAAAATCCAAATATTTCCCCTGTGATAAATGTTCGAATCCTTATCAGCGATCCGTCAGACTATCTTAAGGATATAAGGAAAAAACGGGAATGTCAATAAGTTATTTCTAAGAATTTCAAATGTTTTCAATTTATAATTGTGCATAATGCATAAATACGGGAAGACAAATCTGACAGTTTAGACAGGGAAAAAATTCGGATAGTATAACAGCGCTTTCAGGGGAAAAGTGACAAAAAGAAACCTTCTTAGGAATGGAACTTGGCAGTGGGCTTGGGAAAGAGACGAACATTTTCAATGACAGCCACTGGCTGGACTGCTATAGTAAGGGTACAAATTCAGTGATGTACAGGCCTGGAAAACTGAAAAAGCAAGAAAAGCTTTGGGAAGAAATTCTAAAACCTGAAAAAGAAAGGAAATAATACATTATGTCAACCCAAATGATGATTTGCATGGCTATTTTTGCGGTTACCCTGGTCAGCTATATGTTAAATAAGATACCCATGTGGCTTACAGCTATGTTTTCTATGGCAGCTTTGTATATTACGGGATGTATTGATGCCAACGGCGCACTGGCTGGATTTTCGAACACAAACACCATTTTGATGGCCACCATGTTTATTGTGGCTGCAGGATTCCGCAGGACTTCTATGGTAGACAGCATGTGCAGCGGACTGATGAAGATGACCCATGGCTCATTCCGCATGGCCTACCTGGGATACCTTCTTCTGGCGGCGCTGCTGACCAATTTTATTGCCAGCCCCATGGTGGTCTATGCCATTGTGTCGCCGCTTCTGGCAGCCCTCTGCGATAAAACAGACAACAGCCGCTCCAAGTATATGTTCCCCATTATGGTGGTGTGCGTGTCCTGCTGCGGGATTTTACCTCTGCCCACGGCAATCCAGCAGGCAGGGCAGTTCAGCGGATTTATGGAAACATATGGGTTTAGCGGAACGGTGATGCGGCCCATTGATTTTTTAATCGGCGCATGGCCTATTCTTCCGGTGGTGATTTTATGGGCGCTGTTTCTGGGGCCTAAGTCCTGCCCGGCTGAGCCGGTGCTGCCCATTGAAGCAAAGGAAAAGGCGAAGCAGGGCGGAGGGGCGAAGCTGTCTCCCTTTGTGGACAAGATTGGGATCGGGATTTTCTTTGTAACGATTATTGCCTTGATATTTTCGGCGCAGCTTAAGATGGCTACATGGTTTATCGCCTTGGTTGGAAGCCTTCTGATGGTGCTGTTCGGGGTGGTTGACCAAAAGACGGCGCTGCGGGACATTCCCTGGGACATGCTGATGCTTTTTGTGGGAGCCCTGGCCCTTGGGTCTGCATTGACCAATACCGGGGCCGGTGATATGATTGGAAATGCTTTGGCCGGCGCTGTGGGAGGCACCCATAATAATTACGTTCTTGGGGCGCTGTTCTTTATCATTCCGTTTTTATTGACTCAGTTTATGCTGAACCGGGCAGTTTCGGCTGTGTTTGTACCTATCTGTCTTCTGACCTGCTCTGCCCTTGGGGCAAACCCCATTGGCCTGATCCTTCTGGTAAATGCAGGAAGCCTGACAGCGTTTCTGACTCCAATGGCTACGCCGGCAGTGCCCATGTGCATGGCTGACGGAGGGTATGATTTGAAAACATTGATGAAAAGCGGTATCGTGATTACATTGATTTTGCCGGTTATCTATATTTGTTATACCATGACCGTGCTGCCGGCGTTTTAAATGCCCCTGGACAAACAGGAAGGCAGCCGGGAAGCGAACAGATGGGAAAGAAGCGGACAGAGAACAAACAGACTGCCGTCTGGCAGTTTGAGAGATAATTTCAGAAAGGGGCGAAGGTGATGGATGCCATGCTGATGTCAGCGGAAAGCGTTTCGTTTCGGTGGATAAATTGCCAGTGTTTTGAGATAAAGCTTCCCAACGGGAAGACGATCCTTACAGACCCATGCTATGATTACAAGGAAAACCCAGATGCTCCTGTGGCAGATTTGTTCCGGCTGCAGGGCTTTGTGACAGAGGATCTGGAGGGTTGCGACTATGTAATTCTAAATCACACCCATGGAGACCACATTGCCAATCTGGGACAGGTGATTGACCGGTTTGCTCCAAAGATAATCTGCCACAGCGGGGTGGCCGGGGAAATCGCCCGGACTTATGAGGACATGGAACTGACCAGCATTTACCCGGTAGACTATGACGGAACCTACTATTTGGACGGGGTTAAACTGGAAACGTTTCATGGAGAGCACAAGCCCCAGCGGTTTACCTGGAGACGCACCATGAAAGAAGGTGACGTGATTTCCCAGGACCCAAGGCTTATCCGTCTCCATGCCCTGGGAGGCCTCTATAACATGAACTATCTGCTTACTTTTGACAATGGGTTCCGCATGGCTTTTGTAGGCGGAACCAGCGACGGCATGGAGGAACGTCTGCGCTGCCTGCGGCCAAACCTGGTTCTGCGCAACAAACTTGCCAATGACATGGATGTGGAGGCGGTGGCAGGTGACTGGTTGGGATTTATGGAGCAGAGTTACGCACAGTTTGTAGTGCCTATGCATTTTGAAGTGTGGGAAAACCAGAGCCCAGGTTTTTCGGAAAAGACTTTTAAGCGGGCCAATGAGATGGCGAAAGAATATGGCTTGGCCTGCCGGATTTTATCTCCTAAGCGGACAGAATGGTACAGAATATTGGTAAGTGTCCAAAGCAGGTAAGAATTGGCTTAGGGAATGTGTAAAGCTGTCTGCATTAATTAGAGAAAGGAATATAATTTTTGAAAGCGCTCTAAAAAGCGCAGTCTAAAAGATAGGAGGACTGGTTTATGAAGATTACAGATGTGAAACTGATTTACGCAAAGCATTATCTGTTTGTACATATTTATACGGATGAGGGAATCGTGGGACTTGGGGAGGCAGGAAACTGGGGGTACCTGGATGCAACGGCGGCGGCTATCCAAAAATTTTCTTCTTACCTCATTGGCTGCGACCCGTTTCGGATTGAAGATATTAACCAGAATTTTTACCGCTCCGTTTACTTTAGAGGCTCTGTAATCATGAGCGCAATTTCCGCCGTTGACATTGCGTTATGGGATATTAAGGGAAAGGCGCTTGGGGTTCCGGTATATGAACTTCTGGGGGGAAAGACCAGGGAAAAAATCAGGGTGTATGCTTCTGTTATGACTAAGACTGAGGATTTGAAGGAGCTGGCAGAGGGGTATTGCCAGTTAAAGGATAAAGGATTTACAGCGGCAAAGATTTTTGTCAACGGCCCGGTAGAGACCAGGAAAAACGGGCAGGATGAATTTTTCTGCGGGCGCGTGGAAGAGGAACTGGAAAAGGTGCGTATCTGCAGAGAGGCTGTGGGATATGATTTTGATTTTGTCCTGGAAGCCCACCGGGGCATGACCGTGCCGGAGGCCGTGGCTTTTGGGCGTGAGGTTGAAAAGTACCGTCCCATGGTATTTGAAGACCCTGTTACGCCGGATAATATTGACTCTATGGCTTATATTGCCCAGAAGGTGAATGTGCCCATTGCCACTGGGGAGCGGTTTGCCAATTTAAGGGAGTTCCAGATGGCCATGTCCCGCCATGCCTGCCAATATGTGAGACCAGACGTGTGTGCCGTGGGAGGAATTACCACCAGCAAGAAAATTTGCGCTCTTGCGGAGGCCAATGATGTGCTGGTGATCCCTCATAATCCCCTGGGGCCTGTGTCTACGGCGGCATGCCTGCAGATCTGCGCATCCATTCCCAATCTGGGAATACAGGAATTGCCAGGATTCTGCCTGAACGGGGCTGAGGATGAGATGGTTAAGGAGCCGCTGCGGTTCGAGAACGGGTGTATGGTGATTCCGGAAGGGCCGGGAATCGGGGTGGAGCTGGCAGACAATGCGGCAGAATTGTATCCTGCTGCAGGACGGGGAAGCAATCAGGCCAAAAGAGGGTTTGACGGGGCGGTGAAGGACTGGTAAAGATGGGATATGGATTCTATGAAATTATTACCGTGAATCTGTTAAATGAGCCAAGGCGCTAAATGATGCGCTCAGGCTCATTTTTTCCGCTGAGTTCCGGCCACACGGTAACCAACATAGTGCCAAAACAGGCCAGCCCTCCCACAAAATTGGAGACGGGCTCTGCCATAAAGATGCCGTTGACCCCGAGCCCAAACAGTTTCGGCAGCAGGATTATCATAGGGATTACAATAATAACCTTCCGGAAGATGGAGAAAAAAACAGCATTTTTTGATTTGCCTAAGGCCACAAATACGGACTGCCCGGCAAACTGCAGCGACATCATAAAAAAGCCGAAATAGTAAATCTGCATAGCCGGGATTCCCGCTTCCACCATGTCGCCTTCACGGTTGAAAATCCGGATGAAATATTCAGGAAAGCCGTGAACCAGACTCCACATAAGGGTGGTGTAGGCCACGGATACTACGGACATGAACACAATGGCCTGTTTGACCCGTTTATATTCTCCTGCTCCGTAGTTAAAGCCCATAACTGGCTGGGCGCTGTTAGTCAGGCCGCTGATGGGCAAGGAGACCACCTCCCGGACAGAGTTGATTACAGTCATGATCCCTACGTACAGATCCCCGCCGAAACGGGCCAGGCTGGCATTGTACATGATCTGAACCAGACTGTTGGTTATGGCCATGGTAAAGCCGGACAGGCCAAGGCCCACGATGGCAAGAAGCCGACGCAGGCTTAAACGGAACGCTTTTTTTCTCAGCTTTAAGATAGCCTTATCCCCTGTGAGAAACCAAATAATCCAGGCAGCGGAAAGACCCTGGGAAATGATGGTGGCCCAGGCAGCCCCCTGTACTCCCAGACGGAAGGTGAAGATAAAAAGCGGGTCCAGGATAATATTTGCGGCTGCCCCTAAGAGGACTGTAAGCATTCCCACTTTCCCGAACCCCTGGGAATTAATAAAGCTGTTCATGCCAAGGCCAGTCATTACGAAAACGCTGCCTAAAAGGTAGATGGTTATGTAGGAGTCAGCATAGGAAATGGTTTCATCAGAAGCCCCGAACAGATACAGCATGGGGCGTTTCATCAGAAGTCCCAGAATGGTTAGTACCAGCCCGCTTAACACCATCATCACAAAGGAATTGCCCATAATGGCCTCGGCTTCCTGTTCATTTCCCCGTCCCCGTTCAATGGAGCACAAAGGCGCACCTCCCATGCCGAACAGGTTGGCAAAAGCCATGACCATGGAAATAATAGGAAGACACAGCCCAAGGCCTGTAAGGGCTAGGGTGGCATCCCTTGGAATCCGGCCGATGTAGATCCGGTCCACAATATTGTAAAGCACATTAATAAGCTGGGCCAGGGTCATGGGCAGGGCCAGGTTTAAGATGTTTTTAATGATGCTTCCCTTGGAAAAGTCATTTTTAGAGTTTGTATTTATGGAGGAGGACATACAGAATACCGCCTTTTTACATTTTCCTGGTAATTTTAGCACAATCTTATGCAGGATTCAATGGAAATCTTTTAAAGGCATTTTCTGGGCCGTCTGTGTCATATATCCAAAAAGCAGGAAATCCGTCTGGAAAACTTCCCCTTTCTATAGTGACGGGTTTATGATAGAATAGCAGCAGTTATTAGCATAAATCGGAGCAGGAGAACAGATGACCATGAATAATGAATATGACAATCCCATGTTTTTTGAGGAATACGCAAAAATGTCCCGCAGCAAGGATGGCTTAAGCGCCGCCGGCGAATGGCATCAGCTAAAGCCTTTGTTTCCTCCGCTTCAAGGGAAAACGGTCCTTGATCTGGGGTGCGGCTATGGGTGGCATTGCAAATTTGCAGCAGAACAAGGGGCAGTACATATTTTAGGGCTTGATTTAAGCAGGAAGATGATTGAAGAAGCCAGGAAGCGTAATAGGGCAAAAACAATTGAGTACCGCATCTGCGGAATCGAGGATTATGAATATCCGGAAATAATGTGGGACTGTGTCGTTTCCAATCTGGCCCTGCATTATATTGAAGATATTGAAACAATATTTAAGCAGGTATATCAAACACTGAAACCAGGCGGAGTGTTTATTTTTAATATGGAACATCCGGTTTTTACTGCGGGAATTAGACAGGACTGGATTTATGCAGAAGATGGAAAACCTCAATACTGGCCCATTGATAATTACTTTATTCCAGGAAAGCGAAGCACGCACTTTTTGGGATGTGATGTGGTCAAACAACACCACACACTTACCCAGATTTTAATGGGGTTATTGAATCATGGCTTTGAACTTAAAGCAGTGCAGGAGGCTCAGCCGCCTGAAGAAATGATGAATATTCCGGGAATGGAAGACGAACTGCGCCGCCCTATGATGCTGCTGGTAAAAGCCGAAAAAAAATAATTACATGATGCTGGTAATCAGTCTGATTCCCTGTGCATCGGAAATATACAAAGTCAGATTTGTCGGTTTTTGCTGTGTAGCTTTTTTACGTCTGTCTGGTTTTGGAAACGTATGTCCTGAGCAGGGAAGGAAAAGGGAAGAGGCGGGCAGTAAAAGCAGGGCTGCACGGTCTGCGTTTACAGACTGCCTCTTCCCAAACTATATCTATACAAAAAATTCTACAGGGGTATATTCCTGCACATTTTTTACAGATGAGGAACTGTAGAATTCTTTGAAAATCTCAATGCATTCCTGTTGAGAACAGATCTTTTCTACAAGTCTTGTAGCGTTATTCTCTTCAATCCCAAGCTGCACTACAATGCCGTCATCACACTGAGCTGCCTGGACATAACGAATATTGTGGCGGATATCCTGAAGAGTCAGAACCAAAAACTGATCATAGTCATCAAATACGTCCTCCAGTCCGTCTTCCACCTGATTCCAGGAAACATTGTGCAGTTCCCCATCCTGGCTTCCCAGGACTGAGGGACTTAAGCAGGTTACGGTTCCAAAAGTAATATCTGTGGTGGTTGGTTTTTTTGATTTGGGTGAAAAAGAGCCCATAAGTTTTCCTCCTATAATTGGCAGAATGTTTAACAATGATACTATTTTATCATTTTATCAGCATGAATTCAAGAACTGGCAGAAATAGTAGAAAAATGGCCTGGGGAGTGGTATAGTGGTAATTGGCAGCCAGATCTGTATAGGGAGCCGCAAAAATAAGAAATTTTAAATACCTGGAGGATAACATTATGTTTGGGAAATATAGCGCAGCGTGTATTATTTTGGCAGCAGGGCTTCTTTTAGGAAGCGGGTGCAGCCAGGCAAGCAAAGGCAGAAAGGAACTGGAGACAGGAACAAAAGAAACAGCAGAAGAAATTTCGGAAATACGAGATGAAAACGAGACGGAGAACGAATATAACAGGCAAGAGTCTTCTTTAGAAAACCATACTCAGAAAGAACAGGGGGAGGCAGATCCAAAAGAGGACGAAAGGGATGGAGATGACAGCGGATCTGCCATGTCTTCCCTGACTCAGGAAAATGGAAAAACTGAGGAAATGAGAGCAAAGTTCGGCCAGGCATGCATCGGGGATCAGACCTTTCAGGCAGAGCTTAGCCAGTACGACGGCACGGTGTGGTTTGTCCCGTTTGCGCCTGAACAGGGAAATCCGGATTTTCGTATAGAATTGATTCAAAATGGAAGGGTTCTGGAGCAGCTGACTCCCTTTGTTCCTGAAAGGCTGAACAAAGAGCCCTTTGTCAGCCTGGATGCAGTATCGTTTTATGATATAAACTTTGACGGCAATACAGACATACTGCTGATAGAAACTTACGGAAATACAACATTTGCAGCAGTCTATTATGGGTTTGACAGAGACGGAGAGGATTATGAGAGGTATTTTGCCCTTCAGGAACAGCTGTCTGAACAGATATCAAGCCAGACAGGAGAGCTGTCAGTTCCAGGAATACGGAAGGCTTTAGGGGATACCAGGAAAAACGGAACGTTTTCCAGCTATCAAGAGGCGTATGAGGCAGTAAGCCGTTTGCTGGATGCATGCGGCGAGGGAGTGACCTATGATCTGCTCTATGTTGACGAGGATGAGGTGCCGGAGCTGGCAGCCGGAGTTGACGGATATTATGTAAGTCTTTACACTTACAGCGAGGGAAATGTCTATATGCTGATGGACAAATGGCCTTATGGGGCCATGGGAAATGCAGGATATGAATATGCTCCGAAAAAGAACAATTTGAGAAACTATAACAGTGATTATGCAGGAGCTATTGTTTATACAACTTACATGGCAGTAAATAAACAGCATGAACTGGATACAGAGGCGCAAATAAAAACCGTTAATTTTGACGATGCCAATCAAAACGGGATTCTGGATGAAGAAGAGATGGGGTCTGTAGGGTATTACGGCATCAGCTATTTGTATGGAGAACAGGTGTCAGATGAAGAATGGGCTTCCTATGATGCAGGGGAGTATGAGATGCTCCAGGGAACCATGAGTTTAGAGGAACTGATAAAGGAATTGGGCATGCGTCCTTGATTGGGTACTTTTTATTTTAAGGTCTGTGCAGATAGTTATCCCCAAAAACAGCCAGGAAGCCATCCGCTTTTGGGGCGGCATCATTGCGTGTCCTGAATGTCGCTTCTTATGGCCTGCACAGCCGGATGCGCAACAGCCCCAGGGCCATCTGGGGCATTATTTTTTGAAAAACAGGAAGGCAAGAAAGATTTTCCTTGACCCTAAAGCAGCTGTAACCGTTAAAATAGTAACATAAAAGGAAAAGGAGTACATAAATTATGAGTAATCGTGAAGTTTCAAGAAGAGATTTCTTAAAAGGCACGGCAGCTGGAGCTGCAAGCCTGGCTGTGACAGGGCTTTTGGGAGCCTGCAGCAGCGCTCAGGAGCCGGAGGCTACCACTGCTGCGGAGACTACGACAGCAGCTCAGCAGCCTTCCACAGAACCGGCAGAATCACAGCAGCCTTCAGAGCCGTATACTTATGCAGATACCATTGGGTGGGATGCAGAGTATGACGTAGTGGTCCTGGGCATCGGCGCCTCCGGCTGCGTTGCGGCTAAAACCGCTGCTGACGAGGGGGCAGGCGTTTTGATTGTGGAGAAAATGTCTGAAGCTCATTCCGGCGGAAATTCCAAGGTATGCGGCCAGCTGTTTGCTTACGGCAATAACGATCCAGAGAATACCCTGCTGTACTATAAAGCTCTGACTGGAGGCCGTCAGGTTCCGGAAGCCATGCTTAAGACCATTGCCGATGGCGTAGCCGGCATGGCGGACAATCTGGCAGATGCTTTTGGATTTGATTCGTCACAGTTTATGGACTGGACTCCCATTGCTCCCATTAACCATATGTCCCCGGAATATCCGGAACTGCCCGGCAGTGAAAAGATCGGGCTGTGGACCACTCATCAGGGGATTAGCGACAGCTATCTGTATACCAATTTAAAGCAGAGGGTTCTGGACAGAAGCAGTCAGATTGACATCTGGTTTGAATCCCCGGCCCAGGAGCTGATTCAGGACCCTGTGTCTAAAACCATTATCGGCGTGAAAGTCTTAAGAGGCGGCAGCGTAAGAAACGTGCGGGCCATAAACGGCGTAGTTGTCTGTACCGGAGGATTTGAGGATGATAAGGAAATGGTTCAGCATTATCTGAACTTAATCGACTATGCCCCTATTGGCGGACTGTACAACACTGGCGACGGCATTAAGATGTGCCAGAAAGCAGGAGCAGATCTTTGGCATATGAATGCCTATGAGGGAGGCTTCGGCTTAGGAGGAACCAGCTTCTATGTAAACGAAGGGGAAAATGCCAGCCAGATTCAGGTTCTGACCCAAGGGCCTTTGAACACTGGAAGCTGCATTCTTGTGGGAACAGACGGAGACCGGTTCTTAAATGAATCTGAGGTGGTGCGCCATGGCCATATGTATGATAACGGGCTGTGGGTAAATCCACATTTCCCGGAAAAGATGTTTCTGATGTTTGATCAGACCCAGTACGAGCTGATTGAAAGCGAAGGCTCTATTCCGGAGCGTTTCCGCAAGGATGTGAAGGGCTTTGACACCATCAGCGAAGCTGCTGAGGCCATAGGCTGTACAAGCCAGCGGCTGACAGAAACCATTGAAGATTATAACTCCTTTGCTAAAAATGGCAAAGACTATGCCTGCGGCCGCAATCCGGAATATATGAGGGCTTTTGACGGCGCCAAATATTACGTAATTCAATTAAAGTGCGAAATCCTTAACACTCAGGGCGGCCCCAAGAGAAATGAAAATGCAGAGATTCTGGATACAGACGGCAATCCCATACCTCATCTGTACTCAGCGGGAGAGATGGGCGGCATCACTTGTGAAATGTATCAAGGCGGAACCAACATTGCCGAGTGCATTATTTTCGGACAGATTGCCGGACGCAGCGCCGCTGCTCCAAAGGAAGCCCTTCCGGCTTATGAGAATGCCGTGCCGGTGGCTTCTTCCCCCAAAAAGCTGGGAGATGAGACAGATGCCGGGCAGCAGGGGAATACAAATCATGAAACTGGAGAAAATGAGTATATTGGAACCGGCACCGGAATGAACGGCTCTGTGACCGTGAAAGTGACTATGGACGGAGACGTCATTGGCTCTGTAGAGGTTTTGGAACACAATGAGACGGACGGCATCGGAACCCTGGCCATTGACCAGATGACTGGGAAGTTTGCAGGTTTGTCCACAGCAGAGGACATTGACGGGGTAGATACGGTTTCTTCCGCTACCATTACGTCAAAGGCTTTGCAGGAAGCGGTTAAGGATGCTCTGTCCCAGGTTAAGTAAGCAGCAAAGAAATATGATATAAGTTTAAACCAGGCAATTGCGAAAGGCAGACCAGGCAGCAGTTTTGGCACAGTGTTGGCTTTCGCAGTTGCCTGAAGCTTTAACAGAAGAAAGGAAAAGCGTTTTCACATGGGAAAGTATTATATCCATGAGACGGCCCGGATTCTGGGATTGTCTGATCAGGCTTTGCGTTTTTTTGAGAAAAAGGGGATTATAACAGCTCGGAGAGATGAAAAGGACTACCGCTATTATGATGAAAATGACATCGGCGGGCTGCTGGCATATCAGAATCTGCGCAGCTGCGGATTTAATATCGAGGAAACGCTGGAGGTTTTAAACAGCGGCAGCGAGGCTTCTGCCGCTGACATCCTTTGGGGTAAAATCCAGTCATTGGAACAGGAAATGCGCCATATGGGGGCAGTCATTGAATTCCTGAAAGAACAGAGAAAAGAGCTTCAAAAATGTTCTGACCGAAAAATACGGCTGAAGCGGGAACTCCGCCCTGAGTTCCATGTAATCTCCGCCCAATCCTCCGGCACCCGGCCGTGGCTGGAGGCTATGCCCATAGTCCGCTCTGCCATGCTGCTGCCTGTTAATCATAGGGATAACCTGGACTTAAGCATCCTGTATATCCTGAAAGCTGATGACTGCAGGCGCTATGGCCTAGAGACGCTTTCCCAAGTACCGGACGTAATGACCTGGGCTCCTCAAATATGCCTTCATGGAAGGTTTTGGCTGAAAGAGGGGCAGCCAGGGTCAAAAGGAGTTATTCAGACGTATCTGGATGATCATGGCATTACCAGAACAGGGCCGGTTTTATTCTATCCATTATGGAAGGTAGAGGAGGAGGGGCAGGAGCTTTCCTGCACGGAAGCCTGGATTCCAGTGGAATAACGAAAACGATACTGTTTTACAAAGACAGAGAGCAATGGGAATATCAGGCCTCCTCCAGCCATGGGATAACTTCCAGAAGAGATGGCAGTACTGCTGCTGTCATGGCGCAGAACGATTCTGCCGGAACTTTCATGTCAGGAATGCAGATTACGTCAATGCCTGCAGAGCAGGCGGCCTGGATTCCTGCTTCACTGTCTTCCAGCACCAGGCAGTTTTGAGCAGGTTCCATTGTCTTTTCACATGCTTTCAGGAAAATATCCGGGTGGGGCTTGCCGTTTTCCACTTCTGTGCCAAACACCATGTCATCAAAATAATGTTCAAGGCAGTGCTGGCCAAGGATTTCCAGGGCGCGGTTTCTTGTGCTGGAGGTAGCCAGGACAATGCAGTATTGGCGGTCCTTTAAATATGCCAGCAATTCTTTTGCCCCGGTCTTTAAGGCAACGCCCTTTTTCACATATTCTTTTTCCTTTTCGCCTACAAAAGCCAATCCCTCTTCAATGGATATGGGAAGGCCATAGGAACGTACAATAGTTTCCATATTGCCAAGACCTGTTTTTCCGCTGTAATTGCGGGCATATTCTTCCAGAGAGAAGGAATGGCCGTAACGGCCTGTCAAATCTTTGTACAGCTGATAGCTGATAATTTCACTGTCTATAAGTAATCCGTCTAAATCAAATATGACTGCTTTTTTCATGGCAGTGCCACCTAATATAAATATATGGCTTATTATACATGGAAAGCACGATTGCCGCTTTCAAAAAAACGGTGTATACTATAACAAAAACGACAAAAAAGTTTCAGATTGCCATACGGTGCAGGCACAAAAAAAGAGAGGTTATGGGATGATATACAGCAGAAGTTCTATCCGAACGGATGATCAGGGAAAGGAATTACAGGAAAACGGGCTGCAGCTGTTTCATGTAACAGTCAATGACGGGGATATCCACCAGTATGCTGCCAGCTGTATTCCGTTTCACTGGCATCAGGAGCTGGAGGTTTTCCTTCTTCTGGAAGGAGAAGTAGAGATTGGGACAGGAGATTCTGCCTGTCGGCTAAACGCCGGAGAAGGATGTTTTATTAATACTGGGATCATCCATTCTTTCGCAGGGCTGGTGCCCTCCCCCTGCCGTTTCCGCTCTTTTGTTTTTAACTCTGATATCGTGGCAGGAACTCCGGGAAGCGTCTTTGACATCATGTATGTGCGGCCGCTATTAGAGGAGGGAGGTCCTTTCCTGAAGTTTCGGGCCAAGACAGGAGATGAATTATATTTTGAACAGTTTCACCGTGCGTTTAAGGCATGCCAGGAAGAAAAGGACGGATATGAATTTCAGGTAAGGGAGGCGCTGTCCAATATCGTATTGCATACAAAAGAAAAGAGCAAGATTATGCCTAGCCGAAAAATACCTGCCGTCCAGGAGGAACGGCTGAAAGCAATGCTTAAATGGATTGACCAGCATGTGGGGCAAAGCCTGTCTGTGGGGGATATTGCAAAGCAGGCCAACATTTGTTCAAGGGAGTGCCAGCGCATGTTTGGCAGGTATCTGCACTATACCCCTGTGGAGTATGTTCAGAGAAGGAGGATCTTTGCGGCAGCCAGGCAGCTGGCCTGCACAGACAGGCCAGTTACGGAAATTGCATTAAGCTGTGGGTTTTCCAGCCCAAGCTATTTTTCGAAACAGTTTAAAGCTATTGTGGGAAGCACTCCGGCAAATTACCGCAGCGCAGTAAGGGAGAGACAAGACATGCAGCAGCTTAACTTAAAGGCATTGGGAAAGGAAGTATGAATGAAATTTATCCATTTATCAGATCTGCATCTGGGAAAGTGTGTTAATGAATTTTCCATGATTGAAGATCAGGCCTACATATTGAAACAAATACTTGACATTATTAAGAAAGAGGAGCCGGATGCTGTGTTGATTGCAGGAGATATTTATGATAAGCCGGTTCCTCCGGTGGAGGCTGTAGAGCTTTTTGATGATTTCTTAAAGCGGCTTGCCAGGCTGCAGGTGCAGGTATTCGTGATCAGCGGGAACCATGATTCGCCAGAGCGGCTTGCGTTTGCATCAGTGTTAATGAAACCCAGCGGCATCCACATTGCCCCTGTTTACCATGGAACAGTGTGCCCAGTTTCTTTGAAAGACGGATACGGAACTGTGAATATATTTATGCTTCCCTTTATAAAGCCGGCCCATGTGCGGGGAGCCTTTCCAAAAGAGCATGCAGAGTCCTATACAGAGGCTGTCAGAACGGCGATTTCCCATATGGACATTGAGGAATCACAACGAAACATCCTGGTTACTCACCAGTTTGTAACAGGAGCCCTGCGATCCCAGTCAGAGGAGATTTCTGCAGGCGGTTCTGACAATGTGGATGCGTCTGTGTTTCACATGTTCGATTATGTGGCTCTGGGACATATTCACGGCCCTCAGCATGTGGGCAGCGAAAGGATCAGGTACTGCG
>CATLBO010000072.1 GCA_949879025.1 uncultured Hungatella sp.
CGTCCTAAAGACACCTGCAGATCCTCCATGGTTTTAACCTGCTTCCTGAAATCCCGGGGCATCCAGTCATTTTTCCGCACCAAGTCAATGATCATCCCCCTGATGCGCCTTGATATAAATGTCTCAAACTTATTATCTCGCTCCGGGTCGTATCTGTCAATACCCTTCATGATAGCAATCACGCCTTCATTAATAATATCCTCCATCTGAAGGGAGCCGGTATAGACATTGCGCATCTGAGATGCAATAGCCTTTACAATGTAAAGGTAGCGAAGCACCAGGGCCTGCTTAACTTCCAGCTTTCCCTCTGCCCGGTACATCTCCAGAAGCTCTTCGTTGGTCTTCTCTTCTAAATAATCTGTCTGAACCATTCTGCATCAATCCTTTTTATGGCTTTAAGCTCCTACTCTCCCGCGATTTTCCAAAGTCAGGCTGCCAATTGACTGGATCTGCACATTATTGGAGATCTCGTTAAAGGACAGGACTCTTACATTAGGATAAAACTGATCAATCAGCCGGTAAAAATGAACTCTCATAACCTGTGAAGTCAATACAACAGGACTTTGGGAAAGACTGTTAAACTTCTTTAGCTGGCCTGTCAGCTGATTGATTACGCTCTGAAGCACATCAGGGCTTAGTGCCAGGTAATATCCCCGCTCGCCTTTAGACAGGCAGCCCACCATGGTCCGCTCCAATTCCGAATCCAAAGTGATAACTTTCATGCTGCCGTCCTCGCAGTACATGCGGGTAATGGTGCGTTTTAACGCAGTCCGGATATTTTCAATCAGGCCGTCCACATCCTTGACCGGAAGCCCTGTATCCGACACGGTCTCAAGAACCGTTTCAATAATTGTCTCCAAATCCTTAATAGGCACTCCTTCTTTCAGGAGGCTTGTAAGAATCTTCTGGAACATGCTGTAAGAAATAAAGTTAGGAAACGCTTCTTCTATAAGTTCAGGCGAAATCTTTCTGGTGTTCTCCACCAGGTGAATCACTTCCTGCCTGGTAATCAGCTCATGGGCATGCTGTTTCACCACCTCAGACAGATGGGTTACCAGCACTGACAGAGGATCAATAACCGTATATCCGTAAATCTCCGCCTTTTCTCTGTCTTCCGGCCGTATCCACCGGCTGGGAATACCGTAGGCAGGCTCAATAGTTTCAATGCCGTCGATCTCCACTTCCGGATTCTCCGGCTCCAAAGCCAGGAAATAATCAATAAGCAATTCTCCTTTTGCCACTTCCTCGCCCTTGATCTTAATGCAGTACTGATTAGTATTAAGCCCGGAACTGTCTCTTAAGCGGATAGAGGGGATTACAAATCCCATATCCTGGGCATACTGTCTTCGGAATATAATAATACGGTTAATCAGGCGCCCGCCTACTGACTCATCTACCAGAGGAATCAGGCTGTAGCCGAATTCCATCTCAATGGCTTCCACTGACAGCAAACTGTACACGTTGTTAACGTCTTTGTAAAATTCTTCCTCGCTGACCTGCTTGGGCGCCTCCGGTTCCTCCTCCTCTCCTTCCGGTGAAAAATTCCGGAGAGTGGTTCCTCCCGGGCCGCCTACGCCGCCTCCTGCCAGGGCAAGCTTTGGTTCCTCCTCCATACGTCTGTACAGATAAAAACCTGCCCCCACCAGTCCTACGGACACAATGGCCAGCTGCAGAACCGGCATGCCTGGTATTACCGCCAGAACTGCAATCACAATGCCGCTTATCATAATGGCCACAGGCTGGGCCATAAACTGTTTGGAAATATCCTCGTTCAGGCTTCCCTCAGACACGGCTCTGGTAACGATCATGCCCGTGGCAACAGAGATCAGAAGAGAGGGGATCTGACCTACTAAACCGTCGCCTACGGTTGCTATGGAATACGTATTCAGCACAACGCCGATGGACTGCCCTGACTGAAGGATACCGATAATGCTTCCGCCGATAAGGTTGATGGCCGTGGTAATCAGGGACATGACGGAATCACCCTTTACAATCTTGGTGGCACCATCCATAGAGCCATAGAAGTCTGCTTCCCTCTGAATCTTTTCACGGCGCACTTTTGCTTCCTGCTCGTCAATAAGTCCTGAGTTCAGATCTGCGTCAATGGCCATCTGCTTTCCGGGCATGGCATCCAGGGTAAATCTGGCCGCAACCTCAGATACACGCTCAGCACCCTTGGTAATAACCAAAAACTGCATCAATACAATGATCATGTAGATAACGATACCTACCACCACATTGCCCTGAAGGATAAAGTCACCGAAAGCCTTAATAATCTTTCCGGAAGAACCTCCGCTGGTTAAAATATTTCTTGTTGTAGAAACATTGATGCCAAGCCGGAACAAAGTGGTAACCAGCAAAAGGGACGGAAATATGGAAAATTCCAAAGCGTCCTTAATGGTCATGGTAATGATCAGAATCATCAGCGACAAGGACATATTGACAATGATCGCCACGTCCACCATAGCTTCCGGAAGCGGTATGATCAATAACAGAATAATTGTTAATACAAACAGCACTATGGAATAGCTCAGCAACTTTTTCATGTAAAAACTCCATTCACTTATCACTTGCCGTCAGCCGCCTGGCTGATGGCTGCCGGCCATGGCGGCGCCTGCTTTCCTGCATAAAGCAGATAAGCCATTTTTATGCATCAACGGATCTGGTGTCCTCCGGCATTGACTGCCAGGCCGACGGTATAAACACCACATCAGCATGCTTCCTTTATCGGAACATATCTTCCCGATGGTTCATTCTGTAAATATATACCAGAAGTTCCGCCACTGCTCCGTAAAATTCTGCCGGAATCTCCCGGTCTACCTCGCATGCAGCGTAAAGCGCCCTGGCCAGAGGTTTGTTTTCCGTGATAAACACTCCGTTTTCCTCACCCAGCTGCACAATCCGCAGGGCCACGTGGTCCTGGCCTTTAGCCAACACCATAGGCGCCCCCATTTTATCCGGATCGTATTTCAGCGCTACTGCAAAGTGGGTAGGGTTCCTTACGATGACATCTGCCTCGGGAACCTGCTGCATCATCCTGGCCATGGCCATCTGACGCTGGATCTTCCGGATTCTGCCTTTGATCTCCGGATTTCCCTCGGTGTTTTTATACTCCTCTTTTACTTCCTGCTTGGTCATCTTAAGGTTGTTCTTGTGATCCCATCTCTGGTAAAGATAATCAAAAAACGCAACAACAGCAAAAGCAATGCTTACTTTTACCACAAGATCCATCACCAGTTCCATCATATGCCCTGCAGATACATAAATATTCATATCGATCATGCGGGCTACCTGAACCAGATCGTCTTTTAACAGATTATACAACAAAGCCAGCAACAGTGCAATCTTTATCAGGTTCTTGGCCAAATCTACCAGCTTTTTTATTCCAAACATTTTCTTAATTCCATTAATAGGATTCATTTTGCTGAATTTAGGCTTCAGCAGATGAAAGCTGATATTAAAGCGGGTTTGGATGCCATGTCCCAGAATCCCCAGAATCATGGACATCAGAAGAACCGGCATAGTGCACTTAAGCATGGCTATGCACATATAGAGATAGATACTCGGCGAGGCAGACAGGGCATTATCCGTTACAGCCCTGGAAAAGAAATGAACGCTCACGTCCCTGGCAGTCTTGTATATATGGGGAATCATAAGCTTCACCATATAAAAGACACCAAGGAGCATTACCACCGTAACTACATCCTTGCTTTGGAAGACATTACCTTCCCTTCGGGCATCCCGCAGCCGTTTCCCGGTTGGCTGTTCGGTCTTTTCCTGTCCGTTAGACTCTGCCAAGTTCACCACTCCCTTCGCATCACGTCAAAAACCTCTTTACCCAAGAAGTGCGATTAATCTCTGCATGTATAGAAACATATCATCCAGAATCATATAAATCCTGTCTGACATAGGGCTGAACATATATACCAGCATCATCAGTCCCACCATGATCTTAAGCTGGAAATTAACAGCAAACACATTGATCTGAGGAATCATCCTCATAAGAATGCCCACAGCCGCCTCTGTTACCAGTTCCATGGCAATAATGGGAAATGCAAACTGCAGCCCTGTAACAATATTTGTCTTAAATATTTCCAGCATCATTTGCGAAACCTGAGGGCCGAACTGCACCTGGCCAAAGGGAATCAGCCGTACTGACGCAAAAATCAAGCCCAGGAAACGCACATGGCCATCTCCTGCCAGAAACAAAAGAAATAAAAATGAATAAAACAAACCGGATGAAACCGTCATCTGCGTGCTGGTAGTCGGGTCATAGGACTGGGCCATGGACAATCCCATGGTGTGATCCATAATGGAACAGGCAAACCGGATTATCATAAAAAACAGCTCCATGGAAAATCCCAGCACAAACCCCACCAAAAGTTCCTGGGCAAGCATGATTCCATACTCCAGCATAGTGGACGGTTCATGCTCCAGGACTCCCTCCACCCCCAGATACATCATAAGGCTTAAGGTAAAGATCAGCGCACCTTTATAGGATCTTGGAAGGTTGGTTCTTCCAAGCACCGGATTAAACATTACTGCTCCGGTCATCCGCATGAAAATCAGCGCAAACAAGATAAACATAAGGCTAACTCCCCACGATGATCGTCAACATATTCCGGAACAAATCCTGCAAAGTGCCCAGGAGTGTGCTCCCCAAAAGCCCCATGACCACTAAAATAGCCAGGAATTTAGGAACGAACGTCAAGGTCTGCTCATTAATCTGGGTGGCTGCCTGAAAAATGGCAATGATCACGCCTACCACCATGCTGACCAGCAGAAAAGGCATGGTCAGCTTTACTGCCGTCTGAAAGGTTTGATACATTATATCAAGAATCTGAAGCTCTGTCACAGGTCAATTCTCCTTCTCCCAAATCAATGGAAGCTCTGCACAATACTGGAAAATAAAAGCTCCCACCCATCGACGGTTACAAACAGCAAAAGCTTAAACGGCATGGAAATCATAGCAGGCGGCAGCATTACCATGCCCATGGACATCAGCGTGGTAGACACGATAACGTCCACCAGCAAAAAAGGAAGGTAGATCAAAAAACCTGCCGTAAAGCCTCTCTTTAATTCGCTTGTCATAAACGAAGGGACAATAACCGTTAAAGGATAATCTATGGCCTGCTCCTCTTGAGGCGTGTTGGACATTCTCACAAAATTATCCAGCGTACTTTTATAAGTATTTCGGACCATAAACTCCTTTAAAGGTATAGCCGCCCGCTCTACTGCCTCCTCCTGGGTAATCTCCTCATTCAGGTAAGGCTGATAGGCCTCCTGGTTGATCCGCTGTATAACAGGATTCATGATGTACAGCGTGAGAAACAAAGTGATGCCCACCATGACCATATTAGGCGGAGCCTGCTGGACTCCCATGGCGTTTCTTGTAAAAGAAAGGATGATGATTGTCCTGGTAAATGAAGTCATCATCACTACAATGGAGGGAATCAGCGCCGCAAAGGTCAGCAGCATCAATATATCAAGTGTAGGAACGCTTCCTCCGTTTAACTGCGTCAGAAGGTCGCTCATTTGTCTTCCTCCTTCTTGTTCTGATGGGGCGCCAGATATTTATTCAAAACATCACGGAAAGGAAGCTGGGTCAAAGGCTCCGGCTTTAATGGTTCTGCCGCCTGAAACTCACCTTCCACTTCCGCCAGCATCTGTACGCCAGCCTGGCTTACTCCTATCAGATAATTGGTATCCCCCACCTTTAACAGAAGGATTTTCTGGCTCTGGCTTAACTGAATCTGCTCAATGATCTGCAGACTGCCATTTCCATTCCCTCTCACCCACTGCTTTGCCAGCAGGCGGCTGCACCAATATGCAAGCAGCAGTACGATTGCTACAGTCAATACTGCGCGGAACAATGTCAAGTCTCCCATGCTACAGACTTTCCGGGTTTAATTCCCTTGTAACGATCTCTGTAATACGGATACCAAAGTTATCCTCCACCACAACAATGTCGCCTTTTGCGATACACTGCCCGTTGACAAACAAATCCACCTGTTCGCCGGCCATCTTGTCAAGAACCACCAGCGTGCCCTGGGTAAATTCCAGAATATCACGCACCAGCCTTTTCGTCCTTCCGATTTCCACTGAAATCTCGAGAGGCACCTTCATCAGCATCTCCTGATTGGTCTTATCTTCCTCTCCGTCACCTGATTCATCTTTAATAGGAGATGACTTTAAAGGTTTGATAATCGAACCGCCACCTGATGACTGATTCTGGGAAGAGGCAGGCTCTGCCGGCTTTGCAGAAACAGATTTCATCATTTCCATCATCTGGAGCTGAGTCTGCTGCATTTGAGTAAAAAGCTGCATAACCATAGGGTCCATTCCCATGGAAGGATACGGAGCCGCATAATAAGGCGGCTGTCCTGCCTGCATCTGAGGCTGAGGCATAGGCGCTGAGGCTGGAGCCGCTGGGGCCGGAGCTGGAGCTGACGCACCTGAAAGCATGGCATTGATTTCGTCCTGAGACATGGTGCCTCCCGATGAAGGCGCTGGGGCCGGAGCTGGAGCTGACGCACCTGAAAGCATGGCATTGATCTCGTCCTGAGACATGGTGCCTCCGGATGAAGGCGCTGGAGCCGGAGCTGATGCGCCTGAAAGCATGGCATTGATTTCGTCCTGGGACATAGTGCCCCCTGATGACGAAGAAGCCTCTGGGGCCGGGGCTGCAGGAATTCCCGGAAGTCCTGCAAGCATGGCATTGATTTCATCCTGGGATATGGTGCCGTTATCAGCTGGAGCCGGAGCTGGCTCCGGTTCAGAAATTGCGCCTGCCGCCGCAAAGCTTTCCTCAAAAGGCTCTAAAAGGCGTTTAGCAAGTTTAATGGACATGATGTTCATAAACTCGCTGTTCATCTTATCCGCAATCTCCAGGCGGAAACGAACCACCACCATGCCGTCCTTTTCCGGAAAGTATTTAACTTTAAAATCCTCTGGATCTCCGATGTCAAAAGACTTTGGAGTAGATATATTAACAATGGTGCCTAAAAATTCAGACAACGCCGTTGCTGATGACCCCATCATCTGATTCATGACTTCGCAGATGGCGCTGATATGGATCTCATCCATCTCAAAATCCGTATTCATCGGATCTTCGCCAAGCAATGTACCTACGATCACCCCCACGTCTTCGCGGCGGAACATCATGATATTTTTGCCGTCCAGGCCTTCTACATATGCGATCTCGACACCAATTGCCGGCTCCATGCGCCTGAATTCAAATTCGTCCCGAGTCAGAACGGAAACCACCGGCGTGGTGATATTCACCAAGGTACCGAGCATTGTGGAAACTGCTGTCGCTGAGGCGCCGAGACTTATATTCATTATTTCGCCTATGGCGTCCAGTTCCATTTCGTTAAAGCTGCTAGCGCCCATTTTTTAATCTCCTTTATCTTATTTTTTCAATCGGCCCGGACATTATTTGCCAATATCCAGTGCCTTCTGCGCCATCAGCTTCATTGCGTTCAAAGCCGTAACGTTTGCTTCATAAGACCTGGTGGCAGACATACTGTCAACTGTCTCTTTCAGCAAATCCACATTGGGCAAAGTCACAAAACCATTTTCATCCGCATCGGGGTGATTTGGATTATACACCTGTTTCATCTCTCTGTCGTCTTCGACAATATTGGCCACGCGGACTCCCGCTGGGCTGCTGGTAAAGCTTTTTCCCCTTAAAGCATTTCTCATTGCCTCCCGGAACGAATCTCCGCCGTAGCTTTCAAAAACAACATCTTTTCTGCGGTAAGCTCCGCCGCCTTCTGTTCTGGTAGTATCAATGTTCGCAATATTTTCGGCGGCAATATCCATTCTCATGCGCTGAGCGCTCATACCGGATGCACTGATGTCAAACGAACTTAAAAAGGCCATTTTCCTCTCTCCCTCCTGCCCGGTACTAGTTTCCTAAAATTGTATTTACAGTCTGAACAATACGGTCAGCATTAAAGGGCTTTACAATAAAATCCCTTGCGCCGGATTTAATGGCATCAACCACCATTCCCTCCTGCCCCATGGCAGTACACATGACGATCTTTGCGTCAGGATGAGCTTCCCTTATTTTCTTAAGGGCCTGAAGTCCGTCCATGTTGGGCATGGTAATATCCATGATGACCATATCAGGGTTTTCTTCGTCATATTTCTTTACAGCCTCTGCTCCGTCCTGTGCCTCTACAAAGTTATCATAACCGCTTTTTGTCAAAGCATTCTTAACCATCATCCTCATAAACGCGGCATCATCAACCAACATAATTTTAGCCATTGTTTTTCCCTCTCTTTTCTAAAAACATATTTTTATTTTCTTAAATTTTATATTGACGCAGCTTCCTGCCGTCATACCTCTGCAGCTCCTGCCTGGGACAGGTTTTCTTCGGACAAAGCTTCCTCCTCCTCTTCTTCCGGGTAAAGGCGTCTGTTTATCCGGACAGCCACATTCTTTTTGTACACACCCATCTTGCCCATAAACCATGGCTGCTTCTCCACGTAAAGCTTTACTTCTTTGTCTTTGCCCTTGCTCATGTCAATGACATCTCCCACCTTTAGATGGTAAATATCGCTTAAGTCAAGGAATACCGTACCAAGCTGGCCTGTAATGGAAAGCTGTGACTGACGGATGTTATCAAGGATCGTTTCTTTATTGTCCTCAAATGCATATCCTCTTGCAATATGCTTGCGGCTGTCAATTACCTGGAATATATTCTCAAGCAGTGTTCCCGGCAGGCATATCTTGATCCGTTCCACTGCGAGACCCGTCACATCCACATTCAGGTGGACGATTACAACTGTCTCATCAAGGCCCACATCTTGGATCATACTGGGATTGTCTTCCATCCTCTGAGCCTTGAAGTCTATATTAATATAATTGGAGAATCCATCTTTTAATGCCTGTATAAGATAGGACAGTACTCTGCGGTACAATGCGATTTCCACGTCAGAGTACCGATACCCATCTTTCACCTTCACCACTTCTTCCCCGCCGCCCAGCATCCGCTCAATAAGCGTAATCACCATGCCGGGAGTCACATACATCATAAGGGGAACCAGGTTTTTGGTGTTGTCAGGAATAATGGCTTCCACCAAAGTAACCATATCATTTTCATTAAGAGAGTTTACATACTCATAGTAACGCCGCTCCTGGACCTCCATCACTGTGATGTCAGTCATAACCCGGAATACGCCGTTGACCTGGGATGTAATGATCCGCGCATAATTCTCAAATACGCTTGAGAGGATCTTCATCTTATCTTTTGTAAACTTCCTGGGGCTGTAAAAGTCATACTTGCTGTACTTAACCTGCTCTGTCTCTGCTTTCTTCTCCTCTACAGGGCTGCTGCTTGTGCTGGCTGCCGGTTCTGAAGAAGGATTCTGCATGGACTTTAAAAGCGCGTCTATCTGACTTTGGGATAATACGTCTGCCATTTCTAAAAGCCACCTCTTCTCAAATTCTTATTCTGCCGGCACATCTGCAGCTCCCTGGTTTCCTGCACCAGAAGCCTGGCCTGCTCCGTTCGCGCCCTGCTCTTCCCCGCCGGATGAAACATCTGATTCGGGAACCATGCTGGCTGCTCCCTCCATGTTTTCTCCCTCTACGGGAGCAAACCCGTCAGCGTCCTGGGTGTCCTTTCCGGTTATGGTTACGGCTCCCTCATCCACTCTGCTGTAATACTCGTCATAATAGTCATTCATAGACTTAATATCTGCCCCTGCGTCTACAATCAAAAATTCCACGCGTCGGTTCCTGGCTCTTCCTTCTGACGTGGCAAAAGTATCCACTGGCCGGAACTGGCCGTAGCTGATCCCTACCAGTTTGCTGGGATCTATAATATTTTTGTTGGTAATGTAGGCCGCTACCTCAGCCGAACGCATGGCTGAAAGCAGCCGGTCGGTTCTGGGGTTGTTGGGATGGTTGGGATCTGCCTGGGCTGTATGGCCCATGATCTCGATCTGTGAAATCTTATCTACCTCCGGGGCAATAATTTCACAAAATATATCCAAAAGCTCTGTAGCCTCGCTGGTCAGCGCCGAACTGTCACCAGCAAAAAATGCATGGTTCTCAAAAGCAACGAAAGTGTATCCTTCTCCCTGGGATACTGACACGTCTGCCACGCCTTTTTCATTTAATTTATCCACAATAGTAAGCCAAAGCTCATCCAAATCCTCAGGCAGTTCTTCGTCAATTTCCAGGTTTCCGGATACGTCATATTCCCCTTCTGAAATGTTCTCATTAATGGCTACCTGCTCCACATCGCCGGAATTAGGGAAAATACTTTTTACAAACATTTCCCACTTCTGCTGGTTAATATCGGACATGGAGTAAAGCATAACGAAAAAACACAGCAGCAATGTCACCATGTCCCCATATGTATCCATCCAGCTTCCGCAATCTTCACCGCCTCCGCCGGCTTTCTTCCTGCCCATCAGCCCTCACCTCCGTTGCCGCCGCTCTTGGCAGCCTTGAGAAGAAGTTTCTTCTGCTGGGACTGCTTCATACAGGACAGAAGCTGTTCTCTGAGCATCTGCGGGTTCACCCCTGCCTGGATGGCCATAACGCCTTCCACGATAGTGCAACAGTAAAGTTCCTCCTCCGCCTGGCGAATCCTAAGCTTCTTGGCAATTGGCTGGAAAAGCACGTTGGCAAGCGCACTGCCATAAAACGTAGTAATCAGAGCCACGGACATATCCTGGCCTAAGTTGCTGGCGCCGCCGCTGTCTCCCAGATTCATGCCCTTCAACATATTAATCAGACCTACCAGGGTACCGATCATACCAAACGCCGGCGCATAAGCGGAACCTTTCTCATAGATTCCTGCGCCTTCGTCATGCCTGGCAGCCATATCATCCAATTCCTTTTCTAACATTTCCCGAACCTTGTCCGGGTCATTGGCATCCACGATTTTTAGAATGCTCTGCTTAAAAAACGGGTCTTTAATTTCTTCTGCTTTTTCTTCCAGAGCCAGAAGGCCGCTCTGCCTGGCCAGCATGGCCAAATCCACCAGCTGATCTACCAGCTTGGGAACATTATATTTTCCTCCGCGGAAACATATGAGAATGTGCTTCGGCACCTCTTTCAGAATACGGAAGGGATAGCTGGCAATCAGGGCTGCTACGGCGCCGCCCATAACAATAGCCAAACTTTGCAGATCCCAGAAATTTCCCAGTTTTTCAAAACCAATACCCCAAACAATCAAACCTACGGCTATAACCCAGCCTATAAGTGTTGATATATCCATTATCTTTTCCTCCCTGCTATAAATTAGTGATACCGCTTATTTTATCCCTGAGCTTCTGGAATTGCACAATTTTTCAGAAGCGTCCTAATTTGTTCTAAAACCGAATCTGCGGAATCTTTTACAAGGAAGTAATAGCCATTCATCATTTTAATCTTGGTCTCAGGTATTGATTCCATTGATTCAATCTGAAAAATATTTAAATATAAAACTTCGCCGCTTAGCCGCGTCACTTTTATCATCCTGTTTCCTCCAGTCGGTTCTTCCTGGCTTACTCCGCTTTGGGCGGAGAGATCGTAATGTTCCCGGTTTCTCTCCCCGCTTATTCTCTCTTTGCGCGCCTGTCTGGCTCTGTCCATGATCTTCTGGTCATTGCTTTTTCGCCGTCTCATAATTTGTTTACCGCTTTGATTCTTTTCTTGTGGCCTGCATGGCTGTCTGGAGCCGCTTCTGCGATACTCTGCAGCCTGCCCAAATCAGCCATGCCCAGCCGGAATTGTTTCAATAACTAGTATTATAAAATCCTTAACGCTTCATAGATACCAGGTCAGACAGCATTTCGTCGCTGACCGTAATCATCTTGGAATTAGCCTGGAAACCTCTGTGGGTGGTGATCATATCAGCAAATTCTTTGGCAAGGTCTACATTGGAAGCTTCGATATAGCCAGTCATCAAAGTAGCAATGCCAGCGTCTCCCGGGGTTCCTGCAGCCACCTGGCCAGCATTATCATTACCATTTGTTGTATAGTAGCTGCCGCCTGCCTTTGTAAGGCCATTGGGGTTCTGGAAAGTGGCAAGAGCCAGCTGGCCAATCTCGATAGTTCTTGAAACTAATTTTTCAACAGGAGGATTGGCAGTATTATCCATCTCCGGCACTTGTAAGGTGGCTGTAATCACGCCCATGGCATTGATCTCAATCCCAGTTGACAGTAACGGTTTTTCGCTATCATCAATCTCAACTTCCGTTGTTGTAGTGGTTACAGGTGGATTTTGTGTGTTGTCTGTTGTCGTGGTTACCGTAATTTCATTTGGAAGACGCAGTGCCTGCAGCCCCGCTGTTTTATCAATCTCGCCATCTTCGTTTACCCGGTAACCATAAATAAAGTTTTTATTTGCATCAACAATGTATCCATTGCTGTCTACCATGAACTGCCCTACTCTAGTGTAATTAAAGTTTGCAGTTTTTAGATCTCCAACTGTAGTTTTCCTCTCCGGGCTGGTAATAAAGAAGCCTTCTCCATCAATACTGGCATTAAATCCACCTACATAGGATGGAGTACTGGCAGTCATGTCCATGCCTATGCTCCCCATCAGAGTACCATAACCATACTGAGCCGCATTGGTACCGCCGGCAGTCGCCCCTCCAGCTCCAGTAGCTCCTCCTGTAGACGCAGTAGAAGTCTGATACATAGCCTCCTTAAACGTATAGGTCTGCGCTTTAAAGCCAAAGGTATTGACATTCGCAATATTATGTCCCACCACATCCATCTTGTTCTGGTGGGACCGAAGGCCTGCCACCGCTGAATCCATTGCTCTTAACATTTTTCCTTTTCCTTTCTCTGTCCCTTCCCCTGCCTGTCAGGCAGGGGAATCTAACATCCTCAACCGAGGTCCTGCTACATCAGGACAGCACTGTCAATATTTGTAAAGACCCGCTCTTTCATATCGCTTTGGGCCATGGTGGTAACCACCGTGTTATTTGGCACGTTGACAATAAAAACCCCCTGGGCGCCGATTATAGCCACGTCTTTTGCACCCTTCTTTCTGGCGCCTTCCACGGCGTGTTCCAAATCATGCATCAATTGATTGTCAACTGAAATGCCCCTTTCGTTCATTCGCTTTGCGGCATGTTTGGAAAAATTCAGGCCCACTTTCGCCCGCTCCTGGAGAAGCGTCTGAAAACCTGCATCATTCCCCCCCGTTCCAGGTGCTGCGGTGTTCTGGCCGGGGATGCCGGATAGTCTTCGCTCAAAAGAGCCTACCCCATTTACTCCCATACTATTTCCTTCTTTCCAAATGCCTTTGCCTCAAACCATTTTACCGGGTAATGGTGAGATCCGGAATCTGAGACGGGCTGGTAAAAGCACCGCTGCTGGCCAGCTCTTTAATAGTCTCCCTGCTCTCTTTAAGGCTCTTCATATCCGCCCCGGATAATCCTGAAAGCACTGACAGATTCGCTGCCGCTGCCATAGCTGCCCCCCGGCCTGTACTGCCAGTCTTTTTTTGGTCTGCGGAATCATCCACATATCCTGCCACAGGCGGCCTTGAACTGTAGCTGCTATTTGATGCCATCCGTGAAGTGACTTTCGGATCTTTTTCGCCGTCTTCACCATCCACGTCATTATCTGTATCAGTTCCGGAAGATTCTCCGGTCTGATCCTTAAACGGGTTGGGAACCCTTCCCATGCCTACCAGATGGGTCAGAGGATATTCCTTTTCATCATCCTTCAGCTTAATCGTAGGATCGCCTGATGTGAAGTTCACCCACTCCACTGTAGAGTATTTTACATCCACCGGCGTCTCTTGTCCATAGGAATTTTCTTTTACCACTGCCATAGTTACTTCCTGCCCTACTAAACTGGCTGCATAAGTCTGGGTCGTAACCGCTGTGGAGTTCTTCATGGATGTGGTCATAGCCGTCACTGCCTGCACCATGGCCATCTGCGTCATCTGTGCCATCAGTTCGCTGTTGTCCATGGGATTGCTCATATCCTGGTTCTGCAGCTGTGCAGCCAGAAGCTGAAAATACCCTGTCATAGTCAGCGTGTTTTTGTCATTCTGTTCTACTGTATAGGAACCTGTTTTATAGGGAGTATTGGTTCCGCTTATCTTCCCTAATAAACCGTCTGCCATAATATTTCCTTTCTCTTACACAAGGCCTAACCGAAGCTGCTGGGCAAATGATTGGGCATCGCTGTGGCTGTCTTCCCTGGCCTGACGCTTTTCTTCCTGTCCCTGCTGCTGTCGTCCGCCCTGGTTTTCCTCTGGATTCTCCTCCTGGCTTTCCCGCTGAGCTTCCTGGGTGTAAATAATGGTTTCCTGTCCTGTCTTTTCTTCCAGGATATTTGCAATCTCTGCTGCCTTCTGGTTTAAGATCTCCAGAGTCTTGGGATTAGTGGCTATAATAGACACTGCCGCCCGCCCGGCCTCATAAACCATCTTAATCGTAAGCTTGCCAAGATTTGCAGGCTCTAGTTCCATAACAAGCTCTCTGCCGCCTCCCGGAAGTCTGGCTGCCAGCGTTCTCCCCAGATCCTGAGGCAGCGTATCCTGGCTGGTCTTCATGGGAACTGTCTCTGTCCTCTGATCCGTAAAGATATGTTCCGCCTGCTCCCCGCCACTTTTTACCGGGGCTGCTCCATAAAGGTTCTCCTGGGTGTTGGTCCTTTCCTGAGTCTGAACCTTCTGCTCAGCTTCTGTCACTGACGGCTGGCTCTCAGAAACCTGAAACTCCAGCTGGTTCTCAGAAGCCTCAGTCCCCTGAAATCCCTCAAAACCTTTAAAACTATACTCCGAATCCTGTGCTGCTTCCCTGTCTGCCGGCCCCTTTGACTCCTTGGGCTGCTCCGGCTTTATTGTATCTTCCTTGGGCTGTATAAGCACAGTTTCCGGCTGTTCCGGCTCCTTTTGGGAAACGGTCTCTGCAGACACATTCTGCACTGCGGCATTGGACGCATTTATATTCTGTTCCGGCTCAGCCTGCAGGGAAATATTCTGCAAAAGAGGTTCTTCTGTCAGCAAAGCTTCACTGTCAACAGTAATCTCCACCGGCTCTTCTGTCTGTTCCGGCTGCGTAACAATTCCTGCCATCTGCGCCATGGTCTGCTGCATAGCAGCCTGCAAAAAAGCATCCTGCTCCTCAGAACTGCCTGGAACAAGAATCTCTTCATCCGTATCCTGGATGTGATCCTTCTTGCCTTCAGCCGCATCTTCTACCTGTTCTCCGCTGTTTTCGCTGTCCTTCTTTTTCACATCCATCTCATTGGGCTGTGGCTGTTCCTTCTGCACTTGTTCATTCTTTACCTGGAGAAGCTTCTTAAATTCATCTCCCCCTTTAGACGCGTCCGCTGACACAGTACGAATCTGGCTTTTCACCTGCGAAGCACTGGGCATTTTTACTGCTTCCATGTTTCTCTCCCTCCTTTCTTAAATAAGATATCTATAATCAACAGCTTTTGGCTGTGATTATCTAAGCCATTCTTTCCTCTTACCCTCTGTGCTGATGACGTATGCGCAGGGAAGTATTGGAAACAAACTCCTCAATAAACGTCTCGTCGGCCTTTGCCGCCTCTTTCTGATACTCTCTGTACTTTTTATCCTTCAGTCTCTCAAACTTGGAGGTATCCACCTTTGCAGTAATCACTTCCTGCTTTTTCTCCTCCTCTTTCTTCCTGAGAACCTTCAGCCGTTCCTTCTCCTCGTCAATGATCTCTTCCATGCGCCCGATGCACATGTCAAATAGCCGGTAGTTCTGTATGGTGGCACCGGCCTCTTTTGTTCTGTCGAATTCGCTTTGTATTCCAGTCAGTTCCCGGTTCAAGCCTCGGATTTCTTCCTGTTTTTGATTTACGCTCTGGATAATCACCGCATGTTCGGATTTCAGATTATCCAGAACCTGAGCCTTGTAGTCCAGTACAGTTTCCAATCTATATTTAAACTGTTTCACCTAAAGTCCCTCCGGTATCAGAATCAGCCTGTTATGGCTCTAATTCGCTGTACAGTTTCCTCATAACTAAAACTCTCTCCGATCCCCTGCTGTAAAAAACCGTTTACAGCATCAATCTTGGAAACCGCTTCATCCAATGCCGGATTATTTCCCCGCTTATATGCACCAATGGAAATCAAGTCTGCATTTTTCTGGTAAATCCCCAGAAGGTTCCGGAATCTGGAAGCTGCTTTCTGATGCTCCCCCGGCACAATCTCCACCATAAGACGAGAGATGCTTGCCCCGATGTCTATGGCCGGAAAATGGTTTTCATTAGCCAGCTGACGGCTTAAAACAATATGTCCGTCCAGAATACCTCTAACTGTATCGGAAATAGGTTCATTGGTATCGTCGCCTTCCACCAGAACCGTATAAACCCCTGTAATAGACCCTTTGTCAAAATTGCCGCTGCGCTCCAGAAGCTTGGGAAACTCCGCATAAATGGACGGAGTATACCCTCTGGCAATAGGCGGCTCCCCGATGGCAAGGCCAATCTCCCTTTGAGCCATGGCATACCTGGTAAGGGAGTCCATCATCAGCAGCACGTCATATCCCTGGTCTTTAAAATATTCGGCAATCGTAGTGGCAACAAGAGGGCATTTCATTCTCAGCATGGCCGGCTGGTCAGATGTTGCAACCACCAGCACAGAGCGTTTCATGCCTTCCTCTCCCAGATCCTTCTCTATAAACTCCAGAACCTCCCGGCCACGCTCGCCTACCAGGGCAATGACGTTAATATCAGTCTTTACATTCTTGGCAATCATGCCCATAAGGGTACTCTTCCCCACGCCGGAGCCAGCAAAAATCCCGATTCTCTGGCCTTTTCCAATGGTATTAAGGCCATCAATGGCTTTGACGCCGAACTCCAGTCTTTCCCGGATAGGCGGACGGTTTAACGGATTGATGTAAGGGCTCTGAACCGTGTAATGCTTCACCGACTGAAACTGGGGGCCTCCGTCTATGGGTTCTCCCAGCGCATTGATGATCCTGCCCCGCAGGAAATCTCCCACCGGAACTTTCAGCCTGTGGCGGGTATTGCGCACAAAACTACCGGAGGAAATACCGCTGGTAGCTTCATAGGTCATAAGCTGAATCTTACCGTCCTTAAATCCTACCACCTCTGCCGGCATCTGCCGGTTCTGCTCCTCATTGTATATCATAACAATATCGCCGATGCTGGAACGTCCGCCGGAAGCCTCCATGGACATTCCCACTACGTTTTCAATTTTTCCGATATGGCTGACAGTCTCTGATTTGGCAATCAGCTGTGGTATCTTCTCAAACATCTGAGGCTCCCTGCTTTTCCTTAAATCTATATCCTGATATTTTCCAGTATATCCTTAATGTTCTCAATCTGTGTATTAACGCTGACATCCACGATTTCTTCCGGCATTTCTATAATGCAGCTTCCCCTGTCTTCTTTATCCATCACAATAAACTTAATGTTATCCGACAAATGGGAAAGTTCGTCAATAACTCCTGCATCAGCCTCCATCATCATGTCATAGTCGTATTTGTCCATATAGATCTTTACCCATGCCGTTTTTTTCAGCTTCTCCGTAGCGGAGATAATCATCTGCTTGATTACTTCCCCGCTGGAGCGAAGACTGATATGAATCACCTTCTCGCCTATGGCAATGGCGCAGTCTTTTAATTCCTCCAAATAGGTATGAAGGCAGTTCTTTCTGGCTGTGTCCACAGCGTCCAGGGCTTTTCTCATATCCTCCTGAAATTCCAGAAGATGATCTTCGATCTCATTGCGGAATTCCCCTTCTGCCTGCCGTCTCCCTTCCTCATATCCCTGGGCATAGCCTTCCTGACGGCCTTCCTCTGCAGCCCGTTCCCGCTGCTCCTTTGCCTCTTTTTGGGCTTCATCCAGAATCCTGACGGCTTTCTGTCTCGCTTCCTCTAAAAGTCTGGACTCCTCCTGCTTCCACTGCTCCAGCATCTGCCGTTCTCTGGTAAACTCATCCTGTTCAGCCGATTCGCTGACGCTGTCCTTTAGCTTCGTTTCCGGCGCTTGGTCAATCTCTTTTAAGGAAATCTTCCGATCCGCCTTTTTCTCTCCCTCACTGGTATATTGGGGAAATACTGGCGCCTTAAGCACAACCTGGCTGCTGACAAACTGTTCTACAGGAAGCAGGTAATCCTCTATTGCCAGGGTACCTGATGCTTCCGGGCGCTTGATGACTCGCTTAGAGGATGATGTCATCATCCGCGCCTCCCTTCTTGATGATCACTTCGCCCTGATCCTCCAGCCTTCGGATAATGTTAACAATACGCTGCTGGGCTTCCTCCACGTCTTTTCTCTTTACGTTGGTAGTGATCTCCAAGTCGGCCCGGACGGACTCCGCCATACGCTTTGACATATTCCGGAAGAAAATCGCCTTCATATCGTCAGAAGAACCTTTCAGGGCAAATACCACATCCTTGCTGTCGCACTCCCTGACAAAACGCTGTACGGATCTGTCGTCCATGTCTATAATATTCTCGAACACAAACATCTTCTCCCGAATGCTTTGGGACAGTTCCGGATTCTTTTTGTCCAATTCCTCGAAAATCTTCCGCTCGCTTCCGCGGTCAATATGGTTCATCATGTCAGCCACATAATCTACGCCGCCCAGGTTCATGTTGTCTTCGCTGGTGATGATGGTGGCAAACTTCCGTTTCATCTCCTCTTCCACAATGGCAATGGCTTCCGGGGAAACACGGTCCATGCGGGCCATGCTTTCCACTGTCAGAATACGCTTTTCATCAGGAAGCTGTTCCAGTACC
>CATLBO010000073.1 GCA_949879025.1 uncultured Hungatella sp.
ACAGCAGGATTTTCCAGCATTTACAAGGAATTTCCGGGTTTTCCGGGCTTTGGAGGAGCCCATTTGTGGGCTCCTTTTGGCTGTTGGAGGTTCAGGCCCTCCAGCAGCCAGCGCAGCTGCTGATGGGAGAGCCGTCTGGCTTCTTCACCTGTACGCAGACACAGATACGGTGCCTGCGTTCCTGTGCGGAAGTGACAAATGGTGTGCCATCACCGGCGATGGAAAGATTAAAAGTATCAATCAACCCCCTTTCCACAGAAAGGCTTAGGAATTCGTTATTGTAGATTTTAAAAAGGGAACAGTATGGTTGGCCATCAATGGAAAAAGCCCCGGATTCCAGCCGTTTTAATAACTGTTCAACGGAAATCTTTTCGATAGATTCTGCTTTGGGGGAATTGTGCTTCTTATCAATTTGGTTTTTCCTGTAAAGGAGAATATCCTATTGGCTTTCAATATTGTGCTTATCATTTCTGTTATCTGGTTTTTATCTCGTACCGGATTGCGGTAAAGGCATATCGGAAACGGGATATTAATTGACTGATATAGGATGAAAACAACGGGGTGCAGGCAATTGTGCATCCCGTTATTTATTTGTGCAATAGAAGGCTCACGAAGCGTGGATTTTATTGTTTTGGATAGATAATGCGATATATTTATCTCTTTTCTATTGACACAAAGAAAAGTGAGTGATATATTTATCATATAAAGAGATAAATACATCTCAATAATGGAAGGATTAAGATGAAAACAAATAAAAAGAAAATTTGGATTGGCTGTGGGCTATTTTGTGTGTTGAGCGTGGTTCTTTCATCATGGTATGCGGTAGCTTATAATGATTCCCGGCTGGTAGTCCAAATGGATTTCAAGAATTATGTATTTGAGATAAGGGATTTGCCGATGATTGTTTCGGTTTTTCTCACTTGCATTTATCTTATTGCATTGTTTGTCATGCTTTTTATCCATGCAGGAAAAAAGCAGAGGCAAGCGGAAGAAACAGGTATTACTCGTAAAATAAATCCAAAGCTGGGGTGTTTAGGTGTATTGGGATTTTTGGGGTTTGCCGGTTTTTGGACATACTCTGTGGATGGTACAGTTTTTCCGTTTGCGTTTTTCCTGTTCTTCGGTTTTTTTGGTTTTTACTATGAGGGGAAGATGTCAGGGACATTTATGGATGAGCGCTTTCGTGAGAATATTGCCTGCGCTAAGCTGAAAGCGTATAAAATTACTTTTGAAGTTATGCTTATTACGCTGATAATTCTTTGCCAGGGAAAACTTTTTGGAAATCTTGAGTACACCTTGATTGCTTCAATTATTACTCTTTCCCTTGCATTGGCTTTGGGGATTTTCCTCTCTGAATATTTGCTGTATCGATATGACCATGACGACCAGGCAGAGGAAGGCGAGGAATAGGATATGGCAGAATTTGAATGCATGTTAAAAAAGTACAGGCAAATGAAAGATCTGACACAGGAGCAGCTGGCAGAAAAGGTAGGAGTGCGCCGGGAAACGATCATGCGTCTGGAAAAGGCGCAGTATAATCCGTCGCTGAAGCTGGCGATTGATATTTCCAGGGCCGTAGAAGTCCCGATTGAAGAAATTTTTGTTTTTAAATGAAAATTGTCAGTTGTAACATTTTGCGGACATTTGCCTGCTAAACTATAGTGAATGACAAAAATCGACTATTCACTATAAAAATATAAAGGGGTGTGGATATGAAAAAGAGCTTGCTGGTAGAGGATGACGACCTTTTAAATAAAACGCTGACTTATAACCTGATTTCTGAGGGTTACGATACCGTATCAGCCCTGAATGCAGGCACAGCTGCAGAGTTACTGACGCAGACGGAATATGATCTGGTACTTCTGGATATCAACCTGCCGGACAGCAGCGGAACAGTCCGCCTCTTTTTTTCACAAAATTACTCCGATGGTTAGAAAAGGGTTCCGCTGCAGAGAAGCTGTTGGCTTCACCATAACGCATTTTACATCAACAGATAAACATTTCAGATAAACACTTCACAGTAATCAAATTGTTTTAGCATTTTTGACAGGGTATAATAAAATGTTTGTCTATGGCAGCGGCAAAAATTTACCTTTTGCCGCTGACGATATAATGACGAGGAGATGGCGCATTGATCCATATTGCAATCTGTGATGATGAAAAACATATGTCTGATCATATAAGGTCTTTTGTTTCTGATTTCTTTCGTAAAAAGAACCAGGAGATCAGCCTCCGTATATTTTCTGGCGGTGAAGAACTGCTGAACTACAATGGGCAGATTGACATCCTGTTTCTGGATATCCAGATGGAGGACATGGACGGTATGGAAACGGCAAGGAAACTGAGGGCGGATAAGTTCCGAGGCTGTTTAGTCTTCATTACGGTACTGAAAGAGATGGTATTCCAGTCTTTTGAGGTACAGGCCTACGATTATCTGATCAAGCCGGTGGATAAAAAACAGTTTGAAAAGACGATGGAGCGCCTTTACGCTTCCATGCAGAACGCCAGCGAAGACAGCCTGCTGGTGCAAAAGGGATATGAGGGGCGCATCATCCCAAAGGATGAGATTGTCTTCTGTGAGATCATAGACAGGAAAATATATCTGAACCTGGCTTCCGGCGAGGTTGTTGATTACTATGAACGGATTGAAAATCTGGAGACAAAGCTGAAAAACCGTTTTTACCGGTGCCACAGGAGCTATCTTATTAATCTGAAACATTTAAAAGGCTATAAGAACGGGACCGCCTGTATGGATAATGGCAAAGAGATTCCCGTATCACGGCTGCGGAGCAAGGAGTTCTCCGGCGTTGTTCTGCAATATATGAAAAATATATAAGAGTTTTATATGCGGGGGCAGGTAACATGGTTGAGTATTTAGATTTTTACAATATATATATATATATTATAGGCCTCATTGAGGGGGTCTTTCAGTTTTATTTTCTGGCAAAAATCCTGAAAAAGAAACTATGGCCCCCATTCTATTTCCCGTTTGGAGTATGTGCAGTGATTGTCACTCACTTTCTTTCAGTTGGCACGGTAATGGGCTTTGTGGTGATGGTATTTCTTCTTATGATATGTGGGAGCCTGATCTGCCATGCGGATTTTAAGTCTTCCCTTCTGTATGCAACCTTGACAACTGAAATCATGTTGCTCTGCTATGGGATTGTGAAATCTCTGATAGGTCTTTTGTACGCATGGATGCCGGATTTTTACTATCATACAGCGGGCATCGCAGACATATTGATCAGTGAGGCTGCGTCACTTTTGCTGACGGGGTTTTGTTATTATATGGTGTATCGCTATTTTTCCGACTATACTGCATCGGAAATGCAGCAAATGTTTCTGATTTTCATTCCGATTCTGTCGATATATATTATGAGCCAGTATACTAACATGATTGCATTTGATTTCCAGTACCTCGTCTTAGAAGAGGACGAATCTTTCAATTATTTGTTCAGTCATTGGCAGCTGTTTGCTATGCATCTTCTGGGACTTTTAAGCCTGTTTTGTATCCTGTTCTCTTATAAGAAACTGCAGCAGAATTTCCGCCTCAGCACCGAAATTTCACTGCTGGAACAGGAAGAACATTCCCTGAACCGGTATGTGGAGGAAGTGAAAACCTGTTACGATGAAACAAAGTCGTTCCGCCATGACATCAGGAATCACATCACAGTGGTGAAAAATCTTCTGCAGAGCGGGAAGCTGGAGGAAGCGGTAAGCTATATGGAAGATATGGATGATATGGCGAAAAAAACGTCATTTCCCTGCAGCACGAATAATCCAATTGTGGATATTTTGGTGGGAAACAAGCTGGGGATAGCCAAAAGCATGGGGATAGATGTGGACTGTTCCCTCCTTCTGCCATATCCCTGCAGTCTGCGGGACATTGATATCTGTATTATCCTGTCAAATGCACTGGACAATGCGATTCAGGCAGTAAAAAGGCTGGATGCCGATATGGAAAAATATATCCATATGTCCGGGCGCATCCAGGGAGATTTCCTTATGATGGAAATAGAAAACAGCTTCCATGGGAAAGGTGCGTTCAAAATAGGGACAGGTCTGTCGAATATAAAGAAGGTGGCTGAAAAATATGGCGGCGCCATGAGTATAGACACACAGGAGAATAAATTTGTCCTCCATGTGCTGCTGATCCTTTCACAGCATCCAGAAGGTATCCCATAGCAAATGGATTAACACGTTACTTTCTACAGCCGAAAAAAGAAAAGCTGCAGGTTTTCGCATAAACCCGCCTCCAACTCAGATTTTTTCACGATTGTCCGGATTTCATTCTGCGTTGCCGCTGATTTTGACTGGCTTCCGACCGCTTTTACAATCCCTAAATCCTTTGCACCCATATGTCCGATAACTGCGTCTTTATAAGTCTGAATTGCTGATGTAAAACCACCGCCCGCCGCAGTAAGAAGTAATGCCGTTTTTTCAGTTTAGGAAGTCTTTCAAAGGCATAAATCCTTTCGATTGCACAATGGATCTGCCCAGTCAGTGAATAGTAGTAGATTGGGGAAGCAATCACTAACTGTTCACATTCCCTCATAACAGGGTATATCGCCTGCATATCGTCTTTCTGAACACAATTCCCGTTCAATGTGGAATGACAGCTATCACAATTTTTACAGCCACGAATATCTTTATTCCCAATCTGAAAGACCGAAATCTGATGTCCGACTTTTTGCGCTTCATCAATAAAAACGTCAACTAATGCTGCGGTATTACCGTGTGGGCGTGGGCTTCCGTTTAATATTAAAATGTTCATTATTTACCTCCAATATTTTGTCCTTCGAGTTCAGGCTTTTGCCGCCTGTTTCAACATCGTTATGTCTATGTCAAAATCAGACTGAAAGTGTTCCGCATAGGTCTGCATGATTACCTTTAGGGATTTTAATATATCCACGTTTTCAAATTTCTGTATGGTTCAGATCCTTTCTAAGTCCTGTTTTTTGGTTTCCTCTGCTGCCTTTTTTCGGGGTGGTTTTTATTGCTTCCTTGTCCTGTGCAACCTGCGCCCGGATAGAGCTTTTTTTCTCTGTCTTGGCGGCTGTGCGGGCTTCTTTCTGTATCTCCAAAGGGCTTCTCCTGGATAGAGGTTTTATGCAGGATAAACGGTCAGCGGTATAGATAGCGTTGTCGTTGAGCTGCCTTTGCCATGCCCCGGCTTTTCCTCAAAAAAGATTTGCAGGCGGTTATCTTCCCGGTTGGCTTCCGCCGTGCCGCCGTCAAACTCCCACCCGGCGTAGGTAGTTTCCTGCCTCCCTGTCAGCTCCGCAATGCGCCCTTTTATCTGGCGTATCTCTGCGTTGTGGCTGGATAAAGCCCATGAGGGGCAGGGCTTATCCTGTATGTGCCACTGTGAGGCCATTTCCGCTTTCATGTATTCGATACGTTCAGCGGAGAGGCTGGGGCAGCCCGGCCTCATTGATTTGTTGTTGCAGGGCTGCTTTCCATTCTGGTTTCCGTGAGCTTTACCCTGTCCCTTTCTGCCAGATACAAAAGCACTGTGTCATCTCTGGCAGTATCTTTGGTATTCTGCATTGCACCGATCGTAATTTCCATGAGGGTGCCAGGTGAGTTGTCCACATGGCTTTGCAGTATCCTGCCCGCCAGCGGAACGAGCATTCAGGCAGGTGTTCTCTATGTGATGACAGACTTCCGGCTTTTAAACCTGGCCTGTCTGTCCGTCTGGACGCCGTATGCTATGATTGTGGCCTGCATGATTGAGACCCCCTGTTTGCATTTCTGGCTGTACGCTCTTATTGCAGACATGGATGGAATTAAATAAAATTTAAAAACTTTTGAGATATCCGAGCATTACAAAAATTCGACTATCTTTAGGCGGATTTTGGGATGCCTGGACATTTCACATCATTTAGAAAACCGTTTGCGGCAAACAGATTGTTCCGGTGCTTTGGGAATGCTAAAATTAAAATTTACAGGAAAGATACAGAAAGCGAATAATCGGGATTTCCAGAATGAAGGAAGGAACTATCATATGAACAAGAAAAGTTTTAAAGTATTAAGCTGTATAGTTTTTGTAACCGGTGTGTTATCAGGTTTGCCAGGGGGAGGTCAGAATCAGGAGGCAGAAAGAAGCCTTGATGCAGAGGGACAAAAGGTTGGAACAGAATTGGAAGGAGTTGGGGCAGATCGTGTCGGTTTGGGTGAAGTGGAGATTGTGAACGCAGTCGGATTTGGCAATCCAAAAGAAGTGTTGGATCATATGCCGATTACGTCAGATGTTGAAGTAAAAAAAACAGAGGATGATGAATTACAGATTGAATTTGAATTAGAGAATGTGGGGCTCTGTATGTTTGTTGCCGGTAAAGAAAATGTATCCGTTCTGCCAGATGAAGTTTTTGTGGATTCTACCAAAATCGAATGGACGGCATCAACTGCAGAAGGGGAATATATATTTCCTTATATGAGAGTTAATGAAACCGGAGATATGTTTATGATAGACTGGACATATGATGGATACTATTTTGCTATTTATGGGAAGTCACCACAGAAAACAAGTGACAGAGATATGGCCGGAAAGATTGCGCTGGCTATTATATATAATTTGGGCAGAACGGAATAATTGTGTTATCAGGTTTGGAAAGTTGAAACTAAAATGAAGAAGAAAAAGTGGATTCGTATCATATCAATTTACTCGATTATATATACAATAATAACATTGTTGAACAGCGTTTTGTACCTTTGTAATGGTATTTATGAAGATCCAGGCGGTAACTGGCATGAATTAGACAGGGCTATGATCCTACTGATTGGGATAGCTGCATTTGAGCTGTGTACAAATCTGCCAGTCAAGCCTTTAGTTCTCAGATACTTGATTGCCTATATTCCCTCTCAGCTGCTGGCGTTTGCGTATGTCTGGTTTAGCGGACTGTGGGAACCTTTGGCAAAAACAGCATATGGGGATATTGGGATTAACTTTACGGGTCTTTTTGTGCTGTTATGTATCATCAATACTGCTGTCTATGTTTTTAAGAAAAAGAGAGGGCAGGAAGGAAAAGGTAAAAAGGAATGACAGAAGCTGTTAATAAATTTATTCCGATCTTTGTTAGGATTACTTCTTATACTGCATGGCCTGCTTTGAATCTCTGACGGAAAGAATGGAAATATGAAAAGCTATTTCTTTGGCATAACCGCTATTGTGATAGGAATCATCATGTTCATAACTGTGTTTTTACAGGTTCTGTAAAACAGGACATAGATTCAGAAAGTTCTGAATTTATGTAATCATTAGAGAGGAGAATGGCAATGAGTAAATATAACGTTTTGTGGGAATATGTGCAGAAAAGTGGAAAAGAATCTTTTTTGTTGACCTTTGAGGAGATTCAGAAGATTGCGGGGGGGCCGATTGACCACTCTTTCCTGAAATACAAAAAAGAATTGGCGGACTATGGTTATGAGGTTAAGAAAATATCCATGAAAGAGCAGACGGTATGCTTCCATAAGGTTCACTGACTCTATGTTGCTAAAACATGAACATAGAAACAGGAATGGAAGGAGGGACGCAAAATGGACTTGTGGGAAAAATCCGGGATGAGCGAAGGGATTGCCGAACTGTGGCAGGAGCTGGGGATCAGCGCAGGAACGGCAATTGTTGTTTTGACTGCATTGTATTTTGTAATCAAATGGGCGGTTAAAAATGGGATAATGGAAGCCTATAAAAAGATAGAAGAAAAGAAAGCACAGCAGAATTTAAAAGAAGATAAAACAGTCAGAGATTTAAAGACAGGAAATGAAGATGTAAATGGGAAGATCTGATTGATTCAGGGAATTGTAGGAATCTCATGGGGCTTGTTCTATGTTAAAGAAGCTGAACGGAATTATCCCAGGTTTATGATATGCAATCGGCACCATGGTACACCAGCATTTTGTATTATGGTATATTTACGATTGTTCTTTTGATAATAGCCGTTATCATAAAGCTGTTTCTTTGGAGAAAGTTGAAGCAGAAAAAGGAAGTGGAATGAAAAGAGGTAACTGTATGGGAAGAAACATAAAATGCAAACCAGATCATTTGTGCATTGCAATATTCACGATCTGTTTGTCTGTGAGGTTTGTAGAATATTTTCTGATTGAAACAGATAAAACGGCTATTGGAGAAAATGTGCTTCATAAAGTAATTGGAATTATCCTATTGGCTTTGGTATTAAAAATGGTAAATCTTTCATGGAGCGATATTGGATTTCATAGAAACGGTTTTGCAGACGGTATATTGAAGGGGTTGTTATTGGGAAGCGTTTGCTTTGCTATTTCATATGGCCTGGAATTGGCGATTTTTATTCTGCAAGGCAATCCTGTACATTTAGAACTGTATATCAGCAGTTTTTCGTTAACCGGTTCTCAAATAAATAATACGGATTTCGTTTTCTTTCTGTTATGCGTACTATTCAATGTTATCAATGTATGGATGGAGGAGGGGTTTTTTCGCGGCTTGTTTATGAAAACGCTCTCTGAAACAAAGCCATTTATGAAGGCGAATTATGCTGCCGCATTTCTATTTGGTGTTTGGCACATTGTAATGCCCATCAGAAGCTATATAAATGGCAAAATGTCATTTGCGGCAATGCTTCTAATGGGCATCGGTTATATGATTCTTGCAGGGATTATGGGAATCAAATGGGGGTTTCTTTACCGCATAACAGGAAATTTATGGGCAGGGCTTGGCGATCATTTTTTTAATAATACTGTTGCGACAAACATGCTGCATGTCGTTTCGCTAAAGGGCGCAGACGAATTACAAATTGTCCGGATTATGGCTGCACAAATTATTTCCTTTGTATTTGTGTTGGTAATTCATACTTATCGAACTACTAAGGCTTGATAAGGTATTATTGCAAGAAAAGAAGCGGAAATAGATAAAAGTCTGGAGGGAATGCTTTAAACGTTGACATAGAGACAAATCAAAATTCGAAAGTGAGTTAAAATATTATGGATTTAAAGAAAATAGAAAATTTTATTGATAAACAGAAAGTCAGTTTTATATGCTCTGTTGATGACGAAAATTGTCCTAATGTAAAAGCAATGCTAAAACCCCGCAAAAGGTTAGGGCTAAAAGAGTTTTACTTTTCTACTAATACTTCATCTATGAGAGTAAAGCAATATAAAGATAATCCGAGTGCCAGTATTTACTTCTACCACAAAGGATTGATCAAATATGTTGGTGTTATGTTAAAAGGTAAAATGGAAGTCTTAACAGACCAAGAAACTAAAAGCATGATTTGGAAAAGGGGCGATACAATGTTTTACAAAGAAGGTGTAACTGCCCCAGATTATTGTGTTTTAAAGTTTACTGCTACAAGTGGTAGATATTATTGCGATTTGAAAACAGAAAATTTTGATATTAAGTAGTTGCTAAATTCCTGTTGTGGGACAAAGGAGGAGAAATTCAATGGACGATTTAAAAGAACTAGGGAAGCTGATGAAAGAGAATCCTATCATTATTGTTGTAACATTGGCGGCGATGGCTGTAGGCGCAATTTTGGGAGCGGTTGCGTTTTATCAGGGATGGTTAGGATGATTTTTTACTTATATAAATGCAGATTGAACGATAGGGAGGCAATAGAGTATGGAACTTTTAAAACTGACACACGAAAATATTGATAAAGAACACATCTGCTGTGCCATTTCCAATAACAGGGATATTCAGGTCATTTCCAAAAAGAACTGGTTGAAAGACAGGCTGGACGAAGGGCTTGTATTCTTAAAAGGCAATGTCCGGGGGAAATGCTTCATTGAGTATATCCCTGCGGAATACGCATGGGCGCCCATCTGGGCGGAGGGCTATATGTACATCAACTGTCTGTGGGTATCCGGGCAGTTCAAGGGGCATGGATACTCGAACCTCCTACTGGATGCGTGTACCTGCGACAGTAAATCGAAAGGGAAAAAGGGGCTAGTGATTCTGTCCTCCAAAAAGAAAACAGGATTTCTCTCCGACCCGAAGTATATGGGCTATAAGGGCTTTCAGACAGCGGATACAGCGGAGCCTTATTTTGAGCTGATGTACCTGCCATTTGAGGAGGACGCCTCCTTTCCACGTTTCCGGGACAGCGTGGGCAGGCAAAAAGATATGCCAGAAGGATTTGTGATGTATTATACAAACCAATGCCCCTTTACGGCCAGGTATGTACCGATACTGGAGGAGATGGCAAAGGCCAGGAACGCAGTATTTCAGACTGTCCATATCCAGACCAGAGAGGATGCACAGGGATGCCCTTCGCCCTTTACGACATTTTCTCTTTTCTATGATGGGCAGTTCGTGACCCATGAAATCCTGTCGGAGAAGAAATTTGATAAAATTTTAGCGGATATAGGAGTGTGAAAAATGATTTACTTAGTCAGACCAACAGAAGAACGGGAAGAACAGGAAGAACAGGCAGTCGAATTCAGACAGGAATTTTTTGACCATGGGGAATTCGTTATTAATGGAAGTGAATTGTTTGATAAAACAGAGGATTATATAGAATGGTGCAGATCCATAGACGCAAACACGAAAGAGGAGACGGTGAATCCGAATTGGGTTATAACAGACACATTCTTTGCAGTTGATGATCAGGATAGAATTGTGGGAATCATTGATTTAAGGCACACGCTGAACGATTTTCTGAAGGATCTCGGCCATTGCGGTTATAGCGTTCGTCCGTCAGAGAGAAGAAAAGGCTTTGCTACGGAAATGCTGCGGCAATTATTGGAGGCTGCTAAAAAGGCGGGGATGAACGAACTGTACCTTTCTGTAGAAAAGAAGAATGAACCTTCGGTAAAAACAATCACCCGGAATGGCGGAGTCTATGAGCGCAGCTTTGAAATGGATGGAGAACAGGCGGATATTTATAGAATCGCTCTGTCAATATAGCCATACTGGTACAATAGATATGGCAGAGCATCAAGCTTCCTGGAGAGAAAAATGACAGGATTAAAGAGAGGAAGCGTAAAGCTTTTGCCCCATCCTGACCAGTCAATGCAATACGATGCCTGTAAGATAAAACTGGCGTTACAATTTCCAGACCACCGAAGAGGCTATACGGAAGGAAAGCAGGAATTCATAGAATGCTTGTTGAAAGAAGCGTATGTATGGAGACAGCAGCAGGATAGATAAGGCAGAGAGAAGATAAAGGAGGGAAGGAGAAGACGTCATCGAACTTCCCGATGATGGGGCTTTACATAGTTTTAGAAGGCCCTTCCTGTATTCCGCATATGCGGCATGGGAAAAGAAAAGGATGGCAAAGCAGGGATATAATATGGGAGAAGCGCTCCTGACTGTGAAAAGCTTAAATGCATGGTACAGTAACGAGAAAATGATACTTTCGGATTTTTCTTTTGCGCTGGGTAGGCATGAAGTGGCGGGAATAACTGGCCTATGTATGCACCGCCTATGGGAGAGAGGTTCCGGACGTGTGGGAACTGATACAGGGCTTCCATTTTGAAGAATATATAGATACCCTGTTAAGGGAGCTGCCAACCGGAAAAAGGCATTTCTGATCACGGCTTTTGCCCTGAAATCCAGATTGCTCCTTTTAGATGAGCCGGTCAATGGGGTGGACTTCCAGAGTACAGAACACCTGTACCAGCAGATTTCGTGGCATAAGGAGCATGGAACCGTGCTGTTTTCCTCCCACATCCTGGAGAGCATCACGCTGACTTCTGGCTGGGCATTTATCCTGGATGACGGCAGAATCCGGCAGACATTTGAATGTGGGCAGATCAATGCCGAAGATATCCGGAAGGCTCTGCATGATGATAATGAGAGGTAATGCCTTTGCCAAAAAGCTGTTTGGAACAAAATATGAGCGGCTGCCCTGGACTCTTTTCATAGATATGATTGTATTTTGAGGACTGCGCATTGCTGGGTTTCAGGTGCAGATTGCATTGTTTGTCCGGGTTCTGATGGTCAGCGCCTTTACTGCAGGCGTGATGTGGCAGGCTCTTTCTTCCAAAGATAACGTGGTGGAACTTACGGCTATGCTGATGCTGCCGTATCGACGCAGAGAGTTTGTTTTCTCCTATGTGGTGGTGCTGGGTGCCTATACGGTTTTTACACAAGGCCATACTGAAAAAGTTTTACCGCACATTATCAAAGGCATTTCACTTGGACAGCAACCCGGACAAGGACACAAGCAAGGAAATGAAGATGCTGAACCGCTTAAAAAGTGATTGGGGAGTATAGTTTTTTGTAACGGTTTTTCATGGATATTCGGAAAATGGATTGTTGAAAAATGTTGAAGCTATCAGGACATGAGGGAGTTTGTAAACACGATATATGCGCATGGCAGCAGTTTTTCCGTACTTTTCAGGCAAAAATGCAGCAGAGGGGAAAACATATAAAATGCGCAAAAGTGCGTACAAAAAATTATATAAGACGGTAATGCGCAGGAGGAAAATTCGAGCAAAAAGAGAGTTTCTTGACACGATATGCCCACGGGAGTATTTGGATATTTTGGAGTCCCTAAAAAGAGGATTGCTAAAAAATACTAATATCCGGGGCTTATACTGTAAATTGCCAATGCCATTCACCATATAAGGGGAACAGCGCAAAGAGATAGCGGAGAGATTCAGGCGGAAATAGTTTGAAATGCTTTATAGTAGGGCTTGCAAAGGGGCAAATTCGGCTTGAAATGGCGCAAGGGTAGGAAAAGGGTAGGGAGATAAAGGGCGAAAATAGGCTTTAAAAACATGAATAGACAAAGAAAACCGCTCTTGTACTTTTGGCGAGTGTTGGGGGCAGTATTCTTATCAGGTAGTGGACTGGGAGCCTGATGTCAAAGAAAAAGCCCCTAGGAATAGTCCCGGAGGCCCTGCAGAAGAGGATTACAGTCCTAGCTCTGTAAAGTCAATCCACATATCGTCATAGATGTTGACCTTGATTTTGTCCTGGAAAGTGTAAGCGGCGGCTTCAAATTTCGTTTCTTCCAGATGATAGACAAAGATGGTCTCTTTTATGGGATTCACAATCCAATACTCCCTTACCCCAGCGTCAGCATACAAGTTCAACTTTCGGATATAGTCATGGCTGGAATTACTGGGAGAGACAATTTCCACAATCCAGTCTGGCGCTCCGGTACATCCCCGGTCCGTCAGCTTGTTGGGGTCACAAATTACGCTGATGTCCGGCTCCACCACGTTTCTGTCATTTTCTGAAAACAGCTTGACGGCAAAGGGGGCCGGGTAGACTTCACAAGGGCCGTCTTTAGAATCAATATAGTTGGCAATTCTGACATGAAGATAAGATAGTACCTTTTGATGTATCCTGCTGGGGGCCGACATGTAATAGATTTGACCGTCTATGAGTTCGGCTCTGACGTTTTCCGGCAGATTGTAGTAATCCTTTTCTGTATAAATGTTTGCGTGGGCTAATGCTTCTGACATGAGATGCTCCTTTCTGGTGGGTGGACTATTTATCAAATTACAAAACTATAGAATCCCTCTCTATTTTTTCGTTTGCGGCCACGGTGAAAAACTTAGCCATACTCAAACCAGCTTTTTCGGCCGCTTCTTTGTACTTGTCTTTTTCACCTTTTTTTACACGGAATCGGATTTCTTCAAGATTGTTTTTCATGTATTGCATGGTGTATTCTTTGCTTTTTTCATTGTATTTACTCATAAATGCTCCTTTCTGGCAATAGGGCGCATAAAAATAAAGACACCTTTTGCATTATAGCAATAGTATATCATAGAGAGAAATAGTGCGCTATGGTGATATACGACAAAAATAGTGCACTAAGTTCGGGTATTATGACTATTGATAACCATAGTACGCTATAGTGTGCTTATATCATCAACAGAGAGGAACACAAAAGCAGCCAGGAGAGCCGAAAGCCCCCAAAACCATGAGCCATATACCTATGAGGATGTGCCCACAGTAGAGCGAACAATAGTCGGGAAGATGCTTATGGTACTGCCGAAAAACCACTCATCTGATAGAAAGGGATAATGGTATAAAGTATAACCTTGGAAAAATCATGTTGAAGGCATGGAGCATTTACTGCAAGAACAGAGGTCTTTCCTTCGGGGAGTGCTTACACCACGCATGGCTCTCTGCAAAAGCGGAGGAAGTCAACGAACAGAGGATTGAAGCCGCAAAGGGTGCGGCAGATATTCAGAGCCTGCTAATAAAAAGGCAAGTGTTTTTTGAAGAAAATTTCAAAAATCGTTTTGATATTTTAGAGCATAACTTTTAAGCCACCAGAACTGCCGGCTTTGAAAGTGATTTAGAAAATGATGGTTACTCTGCCTGTTCTAAATTCCGCAGGCACTCTTTGACCTTGCCATAGTAGATCCGCAGGAACTTATTCGCTCCGGCTGTCATGTAGACGTAGTAGGGCTTTCCCTGGGACCGTTTTTTGTCAAGAAAACGATACACCGGATCGTCCTGCGGGGCATTCTGGAGCAGAGTCGTCATGATCTGGAACAATGTCTTACGCAGCCTTGCGGAGCCGACTTTGGAAGCTCTGTTGCTTTTGGACTTATGCTGTCCGGATTCATCCACGCCAGGGTCAACGCCTGCAAAGGCAGTCAGCGCTTCCCTGTGGGTAAATCTGGACACATCGCCAATCTCGGCTATAAGCTGCGGCCCATATGTTTTTCCGACGCCATAGATGCCCATGACGGTGCTGTACTCGGGAAGCGTAGAGGCCAGCTCATCCATCTCCTTGCGCAGCCGTTCCACATGCTCAGAAGCAAGGTTTAACTGCTGGATACTTTGCTGGATCAGCAGCTTGTAGGTCTTCTCCTTTGGAAAGATAGCAACCAGTTCCTTTGAGGCATTGAACAGCTTCTCGGGCTTGTCCGGCTGGAAGATATAGTGGTGCTTCTTACAGAAAGCCTGTAACGTTCTGTAAAGGTTTTTAAGCCGATCCTACGGACACAGTCCACATGCCAGAAAGAATAAGCGTAATCAACCCATTTTTCGCTCCCATTCTTGCGGACAGGGCTGTCAAAGAGTTTGTTTAAACCGGGATATGTATTGTCCAGCAGCGCAATCAGGTTTGCTTTTGCAGCGACCTTTTGCTTCATAAAGAAGCTGAATTGGGAGTTTAAAGTTTTTAACTGGGTACGTATATTATCCATACCTGAATATTGGCGCAGTTCCGCCCAGTTGTCAAGCGTATAGCGGGCAATCTTTTTTGCATCCGCCGGATCTGATTTGACCTTGCGCAGGGAGTTGTTGCCGAAGTTTTTGATCAGATGTGGGTTGACAACGGAAACAAACAATCCGGCTTCGGAGAGAGCCTTTACCACAGGTTCGTGGTATCTGCCCGTACATTCCATAACGATCTTGGTGCTGCCATCTAATGAACCCAGATAATCTGTGAGTTCATGGAGGCTCTGGGATGTGTGGGAAACATCAAAGGGTTTACGGATCACAGTACCGCCAGGCTGCAGGACTGCTATGGTACTCTTACCCTTTGAAACATCAATACCTACTGCATTGTACATTCTATGTACCTCCGAAAGTGTATTTGCATGGATTCCAGTCTTTCTCATTGCCGATTCCATCTCCTGGGGTATCAAACGAACGTACTGTGGTAGTTCAACCTGCATAAATCGAACGGCTGCAATGACGGCTGGCTGACTGGCTTTCTTACGGACGCTCATGGTCCTAGGAGGTGTCGTCAGACCGATGCCTAATCATTATACAGCTTAAACAATGAGAGGATTAAGTCCCAACTGGTTGTTGGGTACTGAAACCCTACACTTATATATTAGGAGGAGGAATGTGCGATCAACCCAGTAGATATGCTGTTTTTATACAAGCCGGATTTTCAGTTCCGGCAGGCGAAGGAGGAGAAAAAAGTCTGCCTGCCAGCGGAGGCGTTCGAAAAGTTTCTGAGGGATCCGCTGCAGGATGTCCCATGTGTGGTGGAGAATAAAGATCACATGTGCCAGGATAAGGAAGGGGTGTACCACTGCCTGCTGGTCACCGGCGAGGGGAGAAGGGACGGTGTCCTGGTGGAAGCAGAAGGCTATGATTACGCCCGCTATGCCTCCTATGTGCCGGATGCCGCCGCCCTGGAATACGATTCCCTGTCCGAGTTCGGGGCAGGGCTGTCCCGGCTGGCAGACCGGATGATTCTGGAGGGGACCAGTGATACGGGAGATGGAAACTGGGTCTTTTATCTGGATCAGATACGGGAAGGGTGTGATTTTTCTTTCTCTGAAAATCCAGCATTGACAGAGCTTCTGGCAGACATGCTTGTGGAGAGGCCGGAGGTGAGCCTGGCAAGTATCTGCAGCGACTGTCTGGAGCTGCGTTTTTATCCGGATTTCTGTAAAAACTTGCAGGAGGGGCGAAGACAGAGCCTGGCGGGACTTGTTTCCCAGGAAAAGGATTCCGGAGATAACATGAGCCAGGAAAATGGAGGACAGGCCATGGGAACCTGTCTGAAGGATCTGTTGTGCGCCCGCTGGGAAAACCTGCATCTGGTCCATGATGAGATCGATTACGGGCTGCCCCATACCATTGTGGAACTGGATGGGGGAACACTGACGGAGGCAGGAAAGGAAGCCTGGGCGGATGTGCTGGACGCAAAAGTGGTGCGGGTGTTCCAGGGCTATTCCGGCCTGCAGATGGAGCTGTCCAGCGTGAAGGCCAGCCGGTTGGATGCGTTTTCTGCCATGCTGGCAGGGTACTGCAGCATGGAGGATTATGAGAACTGGGTGAATGAACCGGAGGAGGGGCAGGCAGTTCCGGTGATGGAGGAAGGATAACCAGGAACAGATGGGAACAGACAGAGAAAAGAAAATTTTATGATTGGAGTCGGAGAAGAGGATGAAAAATACCACGTTGACCATGAGCTTCAATACGGAACGGCTGGATGCCCTGACCTACCACATGGGGAAGAAGGAGGCGGAACTGAAGGAATATCTCCAGAAACTCTATGAAAAATATGTGCCTCAGGCAACCAGGGAGTACCTGGATGACCGGATCGTCAGGGAGGAAAATGCCAGGCCGTCCCGTCCGAACAGGCAGAGGAATGCAGACAGGCAGAGTGAAGACAGGGGCAGCATGTAAAAAGCATTCGAGTGATGGCAGCGGCAGGGAATGGAAAGGCCAGGGGAGCAGGATGGACAGAAAAGAAGCGAGAAAGCCGCCCGGAAGCAGGTGATACAGGAGGAATTCGGGCAGGATAGGTACGGCACGCACATGGTGCAGAGAACGTGCCCCCGGCATCCGCCCCTGTAAGCCGCCGTGTGGCCCTGTGTGCCGTTTTCGGGGAAGGGGTGGCAGTAGTTACCATCGGAAGGGAAATCCGCCTTGTTGGAGCAATTTGGGCAGGGGTTGGTGATCTGGCCAGAGCGGCGTGAGTTCCGGGTCGAAAGGTGTGCAGGTTAAAGGGTTTATGCTGCTTTCGCAGCCTAAATCCGGAAAACACCGCCCGGCAAAGCCGTGCGGAAGGACAAAAGTGCATACTTTTTCGGGAGGGACAGAGATTTTTGTACCTGGTTCCGGGAAAAGGAGGCAATTTAGGGGAGTTTTACAGAAAGAAATTGAATACTGGACAGAAATGTGTCGGTCAGAGGGAGGGGAGGTATGGATGGCTAGAGGAAAGGAAAAGGTGCGGACCGGTTTCTACATCGAGAAGGAAGTGCTGGAGATGGCAGACAGCCTCCTGCCAGCCGCCAATGTGCGCTCCCGGAATGAGTTTGTCACGGAGGCGCTGAAATTCTACTGCGGCTATCTGAATTCCGGGAAGGCCGAAGACTATCTGCTGCAGTCCTTGTCCTCCGTCCTGACCAGCATGGTGCAGGATACAGAGAACCGTCTGGCCCGGATGGACTTTAAGATAGCGGCGGAGCTTTCCATGCTGGCGCATATGATCGCCTACCATTCGGAAAGCCGGATCGATGAAAGTGCATTCAGGAAGCTCCATGCAAAATGCGTGGAGGAAGTGAGGCGTCTCAATGGTGCAGTGGAGCTGAATGACGCATACAAGTATCAGAAACGTGAAAACTAAAAGGAAAAGTTTATTGGTTTTGTATATGGACTGTGAGGACAGTTCCGTTTATGTTGATCAAAAAAGGAGTGAAATGAAAATGGACAGAGAAGAAATCTACGAGATGGTGATCCGGGAGATGACAGAAACGGCAGTGCGGGAGCGCAATGAGCAGTCACCGGAGGAGCAGGAACTCCAGGACAGGGTGGCCAGACTGAGTAAGGAGATGCAGGAGAAGATCAAAGACCTGCCAGAGGATGTGAAGAAATCTATCACGGATTATGTGGAGGCGACACTGCTGGCGGCGGATCACGACTGCCTGTATCTGTATGTGCAGGGAGCAAAGGACTGCGTGGCTTTGCTGAAGAAGCTAGGTGTGCTGTAGAAAAATCACAGGAGGGTACTTCCTCCGCTGCTCGCAGCGTAACAAATCAAGGCCGAACGTAATGAGGTATGGGTTGCTTCCCGTAGTTTGCTTAGCTATGGGGAGCGCTTCGATTGGATATAAAAGCATTGTGGCATCCGGGATCAGGCATAAAATATTTGCAAAACTGCATTACAGAGAATATAATAAGAGATAGATTGTGTGCGGGAAATTGTAGAGGAAACGTATGTAAAAGTATTGTAAAAATAAGACTCTTTTTAGGAGAGAATGACCATGAGTGAAATTCAAAATTACGATGAG
>CATLBO010000074.1 GCA_949879025.1 uncultured Hungatella sp.
GTATCTTCAAGCGGATTTATGAGGACGACATAAGCGGAACAATCAGTCATGACAGGTTTTTGAAGCTGTCCGCAGAATATGAAGCGGAACAGCGGGAACTGGAAGAAAAGGTCAAGGCAGACCAGCAAGAAGTTGATACCTACGAACAGAACAAAAGCGATTTTGACAGCTTCGCCGCGATTATCCGCAAATATGTGGGGATAAAAGAACTTACCCCCGCAATCGTCAATGAATTTATCAAGAAAATCATAGTCCATGCGCCGGAAAAAGTGGACGGGAAACGGGTACAGAAAGTGGATATTGTTTTCAACTTTGTAGGGGAAATCAATTTTCTTTCTGTCACGCGACCGAAACGGCAAGGTGCATAGGAAATCGAAAAGACGGTACAGCCCTTGTAATCGGGGCTATACCGCCTAATCTGAAATTACTTCCTTGTCACCGAAAACCTTGCTGTTTGGAGGTATTTCAGGAAGCTCCACGGCAGATGTGTCTTCTATCGGGGCAATGCTGATCCCGGCTATAGTGGAGGAAGGGTACGATACGGATTATTCCGTTGCTGTTACGGTAACATCATCCCTGGAAGGCGTTATGATCCCGCCCAGCCAGAACATGCTTTTTTATTCAGTTGCTGCTGCCAGCGGAATCTCCATCAGTACGCTGCTGATCTGCGGTTATGTTCCTGGCGTTCTTCTCACACTTGGGCTTGCCATTCCTGCCTTTATTATTGCCAAAAAGCGGAAATATCCATTAAGCGAAAAAGTTGACAGCAAAGAAAAGCTGAAAATTTTTCTGGAATCCGTTGCCGGACTAATGGGAATCGTAATTGTTGTCGTAAGCACTACCACCGGCATTTGTTCCGCTACGGAATCAGCTGCCCTTGCTGCTGTCTACTGCCTGGTTATCGCTGTTTTTATGTACCGCTCCCTATCTTTCAGGGAATTTTTAGAGTCCCTGTATTCAGCGCTTCCCATTATGGCCATGTCTCTGGCGATCATTGCATGTTCCAATGCCTTTAGCTATGTAATGAGCTACTTAAAGGTGCCAGCTCTCCTAAGCCAAGTAATGCTGGGAATTTCAACCAACAGAAACATTATTATTTTATTAATGCTTGCCCTGATGCTGGTTCTTGGGTGCTTTATGGACATGGGTGTTCTGATTCTGGTAACTACGCCTATTTTATACCCTCTGGCAGTAGGCACCTTAGGCATGAATCCATATCACTTCGGTGTTGTTCTCGTGTTTGGATTTGCCATAGGGCTTTGTACCCCGCCAGTTGGCACGTCTCTGTTTATCGGGTGTAAAATCGGAAATATACCTGTAGAAAAATGTATTAAGGCGTTCTTTCCTTTTTATATCATTATGTTTGTTTTGCTGCTTGTTCTCACATTCTGGATTCCCCGCTGCGTAGACGAAAAAAGCGGCGGTTTTGTAAACTGTTTTGATAACCACGGAGAAAACCTGATCAGTAAAGATAAATATGTATGGAGCCAGGGGCGGTTTGTCTGGGTTTTCTCAAAGCTGGCATCCCTGGAAGCACCAATCTTTACCCAAAACCAGACAAAAAATTTTCTTGCTTTGGCAAAACATGGCGTGGATTTTTTGATGAAGCACTGCCTTATGGGCAAAGATGACTGGCGATGCATTTTTCTTTTAGATGAAGCCGGTCAGCCTAAACTGGCAGACGACTGCAATCGTCTGGATATGAGCATTTATGCAGACTGCTTTGTAACTGCAGGCATTGCAAAATACTCGGATGTAAGTCACGATAAAGCTGCTTTTGATTTTGCTAAGAATCTTTACTTATCTATACTTGAGCGAGTTAGAAACAATACTTTTGAGACGCTTCCATATCCTCTGTCAAAGGAGTACCGTGCACATGGCATCCCCATGATACTGGCCAATGTCTCAAAAGATGTCTATTTTGCGGCAAAACAGTTTGAGCCTGCTCTCTGTGAATCGATCAAAGGCAACATTCAAGACTTTACTTATGATATATTAGATCATTTTGTTGATGATCAGAATCTACTTCATGAGATTATCACAAAAGATAACCAATTTTTTGTTAAAAGGCTGGGAAATCACATTAATCCGGGACATACCCTGGAAGACGCCTGGTTTCTTCTGGATTCTGTGGAAATAATGGAAGATCCGTCCAGAGTACATCAGATACATCAAATGGTGCTGAAAGCTTTAGACACGGGATGGGATCATGAATATGGCGGTCTGCTGCATTTCGCCTCAGTATCAGGCGGAGAACCTGCAGGCGATAATCAGGGATTAGAAGATGAGCCTATGTCAAAACAGTTAAGCGGCTGGGGAGATAAGCTTTGGTGGGTACATTCTGAAGCTTTGTACACCACTCTCCTCTGCTATCTTACTACAGGAAATGAACAGTTTTGGCTCTGGTATAAAAAGCTTTTTAATTACACGTACCACACCTTCCCCAATGAAAATCCAGAAATCCGGGAATGGGTTCAAATCCATACCCGCAACGGCAGGGCGGAGGACAAAGTAGTGGCTCTGCCTGTAAAAGATCCCTACCATGTAATGCGGAATCTGTGCCTTATTATCGAACTGCTGTACAAGCAAATGAACTAAATCAATTATCCCATGGCCTGTATTCTGTGTATACTTGAACGGGGAAAATCAAAAGTTTTCCCCGTCTCTTTTTAAATCTCTCTGTAAACAGGCACCGCTCTTACTCTTGAAATATTTTGTTAAATCAAAAATATCATATCTGCCGAATGTGAAAACCTATGCACATTTGGCAAGTTTGTCAACAGCAAGGGAAACATCCGTAATCACGCACTCCTCGCTGCTGACAACTGCAACTGCCGTATTGTTTTTTCTTATAACTTCTCATTTTTGCCTCCTACTCATACATACTGTCAATCAAATGGTCAGCCATAAAGTCAAAAATTTCCATATGGTTCCATGGAAGAACATCCTTATTTCTGATATTCATAATTAAAGAGTAAATGACAGAAATAGCCATATGGCAGGGAACTTTTAATTTTAAATATGGCTGATTCCCAAAAAGCATTCGGCTTTTATTTTGTCAAGCAGCAATATTTCTAAATTCATATAGAACAGTTTAAACTGTAAAGCTGCTATTATTGACATCAAAAATTACATGTGCTAAAATGGCAACAATTTAAGAAGGGATGCGAATGATAAAGATGCGGAAAGAAACGTCAGACAGATTCTGACGAGGAACGACTGGCATAAAATATGTGAAGCAGCAGGGAAAATTTTATCTGTCTGCAGGGTGCTGCTGTGGCAGAAACTTATTGGAGGAGTTTAAAAAAATGGCTATTGAAAAAGTAAAGGCGTATTTCAGGACACATGAAATAGAAGAAAGGGTACAGGAATTTGATGTGTCAAGCGCAACTGTAGAGCTGGCAGCTGAGGCTCTCCACTGTAAGCCTCAAAGGATAGCAAAGACGCTTTCTTTTATGGCAAACGGCTGCGGGGTGCTGATTGTGGTAGCCGGGGATGCGAAAATCGATAACCCAAAATACAAAGCGCAATTCGGCACAAAGGCAAAAATGCTGTCGCCAGAGGAAGTCGAAACGATTGTAGGCCATGCCGTTGGGGGTGTATGTCCCTTTGCAGTGAATGATGGCGTGGAAGTGTACCTTGATGTATCGCTGAAGCGCTTTGACACAGTATTCCCAGCCTGCGGCAGCTCCAATAGTGCCATAGAACTTACAATCCCTGAATTAGAGAAATACTCTGATTATGCCGGATGGATCGATGTCTGTAAGCAGTATCAGTAGATAAAAAAGGCCTGTCAGCACGGAATTCTAAAACCGTCTGACAGCATAGGCAGGTACTCTTATTGGTCCATTCAAAGATCCTATCTAAATATAAATAGTCATATTATAATCCCCAATGTATATATATGCAATTTTTTTCAAAATGTTAGACTTGATTTTCTTGCTGACCTGCTTTAAAATATTCATTATGGGGGATTAGGGAAATCCTAAAAAGTATATAATAAGGAGGCTGCAGTATGCGTAAACGTATTTTAGTGGTAGATGATGATGAAATGAACTTGAAAAGGACCAGGATGATACTGGAAAAGTACTACAATGTGCTTCTGGCTGAATCAGGAAGGGAGGCCCTTGAAAAGATTAAGATTGAAAAAGTTGACTTAATCCTTCTTGATATCGCAATGCCGAAAATGGACGGCCTTGAGACTTTTAAGCGCATGAAAGACTCCCTTGTAGATATTCCTGTTATTTTCCTGACAGCATCCGGATATGAAGATGATGTACGGACAGCTATCAGCCTGGGAGCTGTTAATTATCTGAAAAAACCGTTTTTCCCGCTGGAACTGCTAAAACGGGTGGAATTGGGGCTTGAAAACCAATGAGAGCAAAAGAGCAGACCAGTTTACATTTGCTGTTGGCCGCCATTGTTACCATGTTTGGCTTGATACTGATTTTGGCCATCCTGTCCCTGTCATGGGAACTATGGATGGTCCCTGTTATTTTGATTGGCAATACTCTTGTATGGTGCCTTCACATCGGCAGGGCCGGTTCAGAAACATTTTATGAAAATTTGTGCGCCGGATTACTGATGGTAGGTTTCTTTTTCTTTGGAGTGCATAAAATCACTCTTTTTGACACACCTGCCATAGCCTGCATGATGATTTTAATTTTTTCCATGTTTGACAAAAAGCGGCTGCTGTATATGACCATCAGCCTGTATGCATTGATACTGCTATATCACTTAACTGTCCTAGGAACAATTACCTTTGACATGGGCACTCAGAATATGATCCGCCTTGGACTGGGTCTTACCATAGTAACAGGTTCCATGACCATCGCAAGATACCGTATCAAAAGGAGACTGGAAGCAAGAAAAGTATATGACAGCACCCTTGCCCAGCTGGAAAAATCCGGGCGGCAGAATTCAGAATTTCTCTCCAATGTATCCCATGAAATCCGGACGCCCATCAACATGGTGTTGGGAATCAGTGAAGTTATTTTAGAAAAAGATATTTCTCCAGAAATCCGGGCTGATATGCAGTCCATAAAGCTGGCAGGCAAGCGTCTTTCAAACCAAATTGTCAACATGCTTAATTATACAGAGATTATGGAAGGAACCTTAACCTCTGCCAAAGAACCATACCGTATTGTTTCAGTATTAAATGATCTTATTACCATGACAGCTATGCAAAGCAACAGGCACCAGCTGGAGATGGTATTTGACCTCGATCCGAAGATTCCGGCAGTCCTTATTGGGGATGTAGAAAAAATCTCTCATATTCTGAAAATCCTGGTAGAAAACTCCATTAAATTTACGGAGGAAGGCGGCATTAACGTTTGTATTCAGTTCCGCCATGAAAGCTATGGGGGCAATCTTATTATAGACATTTCTGATACTGGCATCGGCATGACTGATTCCCAGATTAGCCAGATGTGTGATGATTTTTACCAGGCAGATTCCGGAAGCAGCCGGTTCGCAGGCGGGCTGGGGCTGGGACTTCCCATTGCTCAGGGCCTGCTTCATGCCATGGGCGGCTTTATCCACTTTGAAAGTGTGCAGCAGGGTCTTCAAGTCCATATAACCATTCCTCAAGGAGTGAAAGAAGACGCTCCAGCCATGGTACTATCCAATCCAAAACAGCTTTGTATCGCTTGTTATTTCCGGCCTGATAAATACAACAGTGACGAAGTCAAACGGTATTATGATAACATGATTCTCCATATGATGGAAGGGTTTAACCTTGTCGGATATCAGGCACATAATTTTGAAGGTCTTGTAAAACTTTTGAAAACCCGTGCCCTGACTCATGTATTCATTGCGCAGGCAGAATACATAGAGAACCGTTCCTACTATGAAAATCTGGCTGATACGCTGCAGGTAGTTGTTATTGCGGACCGGGATTTTACCTTAAGCAGAAACAGCAAACTCTTGGTGATCCGCAAACCGTTTTTTGCTCTTTCCGTGGTGAATTTACTTAACGGCGAAGTGGAAGAAAATGGATTTGGAGAAGCCCAGGCCGCAGGCCGCAAGCCGTTTTCCTGCGATCAGGTCCGGGTTCTGGCTGTCGATGACGAGGAAATGAATCTTGTAGTTGCAAAAGGCGTTTTAGGCAGCTACGGAATACAGGTGGACACCTGCTTAAGCGGAAGAGAAGCTATCCAGCGATGCGCCTCCTCTGCCTACGATATAGTCTTCTTGGATCACATGATGCCAGGTTTTGACGGCGTGGAAACGCTGAAGCAGATTCGTGCCCTAGACAATGGGAAAGACCTGCCTATAATCGCCCTGACAGCCAACACCATCAGTGGGGCAAGAGAAATGTTCCGAAATGAGGGATTCACAGAATTTATCCCCAAGCCTATCGAACGGCCTGTCCTGGAACGGGTGCTGCGCAAAGTGCTGCCTGAGAACCATGTCCAGTATGAGGAAATGCCTGTAAGCCCAGACGAACCTCCGCTGCCAGTCAATGCTACTGCTTTTAAAGAACCTGTGCAAAAAAAGCCTGTTGTAAAAAATTATGCATGGAAGAAGAGTTCTTCAAAGGAACTCTTGCAAAAAAAAGGCTCTCCCATGAATATTTTCTTAAAACGAGGCAAATCGGAACAACGTGTATCAGAGGTTGACATACCAAAGGCTACCTCTCCAGAATGCGACATGTCAGAACATAATGATAATGCCCTTAATGACAGTACTCCAAAGCATGGCAAACGAAAACGGCGCATTATGGAGATTGACATCCCCAAAGCCACGGCCCCTGAGTATGATCTGACGGAAAATGCCATTCCTGCTGACATTATCCCAAAGGACAAAGTCCCCAAAGGCGCCGTTCTGAAATACCGCATACCAATATACAGTATTTCAAAAGGCAGAACCTTAAAGGGTGCTGCCAATAAACGCCGGGGCAAGACAGATTTTACAGAATCTGCCCCGTCAAAAAACAGACAGCCGCATCCCGACTCAGCGGATTACGACACTCAGGAAAAGGGACTGCCGCAATTCGGCTCAGCAGATTACAGCGCAGCCGAAGATTCTTCCCAGTCTTTTACGCCTCTTACTGAAATCGGCGTTAATGTACAGCTTGGGCTGGACTATTGCTGTGGAGAGAACACTTTTTATATGGAAATGCTTGATATGTTTTATACCCAGGCAGAGAAAAAGAAAGCTGAGATTATTTCCTTATATGATGCTGCCAACTGGAATGAATACGCAGTCAAGGTTCATGCGTTAAAGAGCACTTCCATGACCATCGGCGCAGAAGAGCTTGCAGAACAGGCCAGGCTGCTGGAACAGGCTGGAAAGAGTAATGATGTTGACTATATCCGGCAAAGTCACCCCACCCTGCTGCGCCTGTATGACAAAATCTGTGAAACTATTGCTGAATTATAAATAAATGTATTCTCGGAATATAAGACATAAAAAGTCCCTTGGGATACATATAAAAACAGGAGGAAGTATTGGGGTGTTGAAAAAGTGGTTTGAACTTATCTTTAACCATAAAATTAGTTTGCGGGAACGAATGTTCCGCATAGTCACAGGCATTTGTATGATCGCACTGCTGATCATACTTCCTATGGGAAGGAATCTTCCTAATCTGCTGATTATGGCGGCAAGCCTTGTACTCATATCCGCCATTGTGAGGATCAGCATTCGAAAAGATTGTATCCATGCAGGAGCAACCGCCATTGCGGTTCTGCTTCTGACACTTTTCCCCATAAGCTTTTTTACAGCGGGGGGATTTTACAGCGGAATGCCTGAATGGTTCGTGCTTTGCTTTATTTATATCAGCCTTACTCTGGAAGGACGGCGGAAAGGCATCCTTTTCCTGCTGTGTACAGCTGAGACTCTGCTATGTTATTACATAGCGTTCTGCTTCCCCCAATATGTTGCGCAAAACAGTCAGGCCCACTCCTTTTTTGACTCTGCCTTTTCTGTTGTGCTGGTAGGCATTCTCACCAGCGTGCTGCTTTTATTTCTCACCATGCTTTATGAGAAGGAAAATGAACTTTCCAGGCAACAGAAAAAGGAGATAGAAGAATTAAACAAAGCGGAAAACCATTTCTTTTCTAGTATGAGTCATGAAATCCGCACGCCTATTAATACCATCATTGGTTTAAACGAATTTATTCTGCGCAAAAATGATATCCCGGACGATATTATTGAGAATGCAAGAGACATCCAGAGTGCCAGCAAGATACTCCTGACTCTTATAAATGATATCTTGGATTTATCAAAAATTAAATCCGGTAAGATGGAAATTATTGACGTTTCCTATGAGACGGGTGCACTTTTTTCAGAAGTCGTCAGCATGATTTGGATTAAGGCAAAGGAAAAGGGGCTGGAGTTCAGGCTTCATGTAGATTCCTCCATTCCAAGCATGCTTTGCGGTGATGAAGTACGTATTAAACAGATTCTTATTAATCTCCTGAATAATGCAGTAAAATACACTAGCGAAGGCTCCATCACTCTTTCTGTCCGCTGCGAACGGCTTACGCTAAACAGAGTTCGCATCTGGTTTACTGTGCGGGATACTGGCCAGGGAGTAAAAAAGGAAAACATTCCCTATATTTTTAATGCGTTTAAGCGGGTAGATGAGGAAAAGAACCGGCATATTGAGGGAACTGGTCTTGGCCTGAGCATTGTCCATCAGCTGGTGGAACTGATGGGAGGAGAGATCAGTGTTGACAGTGTTTACACGAAAGGGTCTACCTTCCTTGTGATGCTGGAGCAGAATATTGTAGATGATAAGGAACTGGGAACCTTTACGCTGACTTCTCGCATGAAATCCCATAGAGGCGAACAATACAAACAAAGCTTTGAAGCTCCGGACGCTCATATTCTGGTAGTTGATGACAATGAAATGAATCTGGTTGTGGTGAAAAAACTGCTTTCAGCGACCAAAGTCCAATTGGATACGGCATTAAGCGGCCAAGATTGTCTGAGAATGACTCAGGAACAGCATTATGACGCTATTCTGATGGATCATCTGATGCCAGAGATGGATGGAATTCAATGTCTCCATGCGCTTCGGACGCAGCCTGGCGGGCTGTGTCAGGATGTTCCCGTCATCGTGCTGACTGCTAACGCTGGAAGTGATAATCAGCTTCTCTATCGAAAGGAGGGATTCAGCGGCTATCTGGCAAAACCAGTGAGTGGTTCCCTGTTGGAAACTGCCGTATTAAACATTCTGCCAAAGGAACTGGTCAAACTTAGCGAAGAGGACATCCCGTCGGAGATTGGAAAAGATATTCTGATTTTTGAAAAGGCTTTGCGGACGTTTCTCATGGTTACTACAGACAGCGTCTGCGACCTTCCGGAATCTCTCATAAAAGAGTTTAATATTTCCGTGTGCCCTTACTATGTCTGCACGGATCAGGGGCGCTTTTTGGATGAGGTAGAATTGAAGGCCGACGAACTGCTTTCACACATGGCTACTGGGAAAACCGGCTTTTCTGAGCCTCCAAGCGTGGAGGATTATGAACATTTCTTTGCGGAAAGACTGACAAAAGCCCAGAATGTAATCCACATCACTATGGCAAAACACGCCAGCCAGGGATATTACAACGCCCTGGAAGCCGCCAAGTCGTTTGAAAATGTAACAGTTCTAGACTCCGGCCATCTTTCCAGCAGTATGGGCCTAGTGGTGTTGTATGCCGCCTATATGGCCGAAAACCATGCAGCAAAGACGGATATTATCAATACTGTAAAAAAACTAAAGCGTTATATTTCCTCTGCTTTTATTATTGATAACACCCAGATGATGTGTCAGGCAGGCCATATCTCCAAGCGGGTTCAAATTCTTTGTGATTCTCTGCTGATGCATCCAATTATTTCACTTCGAAACAGCCGGATGATTGTAGGCGGCATAGTGATGGGCAGCTTTTCTCATATGGCCAAACGTTATGTGCGGAAGGTATTTTTAAATGCAAGAAATATTGATCACCGAATCCTGTTTATTACCTATGCAGGTATGGATTCAAAGAATCTCAAGTATATTCAGGATCTTGTCCAGCAGTATTGTCCTTTTGAACGGATTTACCTGCAAAAAGCGTCTCCTGCCATTGCCAGCAACTGTGGGCCCAGGTCCTTTGGTTTGCTGTTTATTAGAAAAAATGATATGGCTATTACATTTTCAGAAGCATCTAAGCCTGAGTCGGCAGAATGAGCTGCTAGGCAATGCTAAAACCGGGATATGGGCTATCTTACAGCTTTTTATATCCCGGTTTTTTCATACCTGAATTCATGCCGCCTATTTGGAGGCCAGACTGTTGTTTTAGTTTATAGATAGGATATCTCCTTTACGCAATGAGGAGATAGCAAGTTTATAAGCTCCTTTTCCTGTTTTGGTTACAATCCCATCAGCTTCATGCTGATTAAGAATTCGCTGAAGTTGCCGGGCACTACAATTCAAGTGAAATGCCGCCTGTTGTAAGCCTTTCAGTTCTCCCTTGCTGCATTTGTATTTCATGTAAATCAGAACACGTTGCTTTAAACTTGTGGGAGCAGCGTCAAGCTTTGTGATAGATTCCATTTTTTGTGTTAAAGATTCACATACTGCCTGCAAAAACTGGCAGTTTTCCAGCAGCGCACCTTTACTTGCTTCAATAGATAGGGCAAGACAGATTACATCATCATTTGCTTCAGCATAAACATTACTTAGCTGATGTGGGAAAATTTCCATTTCGCCGAGTAAATCATTCTTTCTAGCATTTGCAAGAGAATATAACGACCCATCATCTCTAATAAAGTAAATATTTACAGTACCTCGAATGATAATTTGAAATAAATTTTCTTTTTGTAATGGTGTAGCAATAAATTCGCCTTTTTTGTACTGTGTAACAAATAAATATTCCCGCAAACTGCTTATTGCGGATTCAAATCTCGTTTGCTTCAAATAGGCCTCAATTAGTGTGCTGTCATAAAATCTTTTCACCTATTTCCCTCCAAACAGGACATATGTCCGGGTTTTTGCCCTCATTATAGCGTATACTGAAAACAAATACAAGAAACAGAGTATGGAGGTTAAATTAAATGGCAACAGTATTTGAAGAAAAAAACATTTCAAAAGCGGTTTTGTATATGGGATTGCCCGCCATGTTGGGGCAGCTTACAACTTTGATTTATAACATTGCAGATACTTTTTTTGTTTCCTTAACAAAAGAGCCTGCAATGATTGCTGCGGTTACGTTATGTACACCAATTCTTTTGATTATTATGTCGATTGCTTCTATTTTTGGCATGGGCGGCAATAGTGTAATTGCCAGACTATTAGGGGAAGATAACAATAAGGAGGTCAAAAGCACACTAAATTTTTGTCTGTATGCAATGGTATTTTCTGGGATTTTTATTCTGCTTACAGGCATTCTCTTTATGATACCGATTGCAAGACTATCGGGTGCAGACGCAGAAAACATGGCTTATACCAATGATTATCTGAAATATATTTTTCTTGGAGCACTCTTTATTATCATTTCCAATGGGTTAGTCCATCTGTTTCGTTCAATTGGCTTTATTAAAGAAAGCACCATCGGACTGGCACTTGGAAATTCAATTAATATCCTTTTTGACTTTGTTTTCATCGTATTATTGGGGTGGGGAACGGCTGGTGCTGCACTTGCTACATCCTTTGGCTTCTTCTGCTCCACGATTTATTATCTGTTCTGTATGATTGCGGCACAGAAAAGGGGAAATCAATTGGTAACGCTTTCGATAAAGCAGTTTGCACCGCACAAAAAAATGGTTGGCAGTGTAGTGAGTATCGGAATACCTGGTGCGCTTATTACCGTTTTGCTTAGTGTTTCCAATATCATTCTCAACAATTTTATCGGAATCTATGGTTCCGATGCAGTTGCGTCATATGGAATTGCCTATAAGGTCGATATGGTTCCGATTATGCTGTCGGTTGGCCTTTCACAGGGTATTGCCCCGCTCATAGGGTATTATTATGGTGCAGGGAAAAGAGAGGGGATGTCACAGGCAATGAAAACATCAACAATTTATGGAATCCTTTTGGGAGCAATCTTTTTAGCTGTATTTTGCCTATTGGGAGCAAACTTGGCAAGCATATTTCTCCATGATGAATCACTTAAGCATCAGGCAGGATATTTTGTCAGCATTTTAGGTCTGTCAGCACCAATGCTTGGTATCATTAACACGGTAACAAGTTATTTTCAAGCATTAGGCGCAGCGGTAAAATCTTTGTTCATTACAATTATGAGAAATGTAATACTATTTATCCCGGCAGTAATTATACTAAACAGTTTATGGCAATTAGATGGTGTCATTGCTGCCCAGCCCATCGTAGAAACTTTATTAGCCATTATCTGTATTATAATGTATGTAAAAGATTCAAGTGTCAAAAAAATTGATATTGTATAAATAAAATTGACACCCTATTCTCAAGGATTTTGTTATATAATCAACAGAGAATAAGGAGGAAAATATTATGTTAACAAAACGTATACAAACATCTTATGATAGCAAGTTAAAAGCACAGGCCGTAAAACTTGCCCAGGAAATAGGCAGACATAAGACAGCTTATCCCTTAGCAATGAACTTCTTGAACTTAGAAAGCATATGAAAGAACAGGTAAGAAAATACACCGTTTGAAGTAAATCTGAAAACAAAAGATATATGCTGTATAAATAACTTTTTATAATTTATTTTGTTCAAGGAGATAGACGGCATGGAATCAAATAAAATAACTATCGACCCGATTTTACTTACTTATGTTGCCCAGGCCCTTGGCAGGGTTCCTGAGAGCTTTTATGACTTCCAGAAAATAAAGTATCTGGCCTGCGGCGGACGCCCGGTCTATCAGAAGCTGATTGACCCCCTTCACGATCCGCTTCCAGAACGGCTTGAGATCGCAAAGGGAGACTTTAGTGTGATCGGAAAAATGTCACGGCTGAAAAAGCTGGTTATCTCCGCCATGCAGGTCAATGATTTTTCTTTTTTAACCACCTGTACCGCCCTGGAAAGCCTGGAAATTTCAGCCTGCGGAGTAATTAACTGCGCATTTCTTAAGAATCTGGTAAATTTAAAAAGTCTCAGCCTGCTCTGTTGTCCGAAACTTTTACATATAGAAGATATTCTGAAGCTGTTTCGTCTCACCCGGCTTTCGCTGGAAGACAGCGAAATCTCCGATGCCAGTTTATTTTGGGACTGCAGGATCAAAGAAGTCCATTTGCCGGAACATTGCCTTAAGGCAAAGGAGTCAGAAAAGAAAATGGTTTCCAAAGCAAAGAAAACCGGTGTACAGCCTTGTATGGGTGTGCCTTTTCAGGCCGTCAGACGAAAGGCGGGGCAGCATCCTTATACGCTTCAGGAGTTCGATTCCATCTTGTGGGAAACTTACAAAGGTGCTTATGGGGATGTAAGGGAGTACCTGATTATTCTGACAGGAGAGCGGGAAAACGCCCGCGAAACCTTTAAGCTGCGTCGTCTGGATAATGCGCCGAAAACAAATTATGAGCTGGCCTTTGACAATCTCTGCGAAAACCTGTGGCACCAGATGAGCTTTTATCCCGCTACCTGGCTGGCTATCCCTTATCTTGCCAAACTGATAGAGGGCTGGGAAAGGGAAGATGATGCCAGGTGGCTGTTACAGGGAATACTGGTGGCCGGAAGCTGTCTGGCCACAGATGTATATGGCGAGAGGCCGGAAGAGGACGATGTATGGGAAAGTTATGAGAATGCTATTCTGCAGATCCGGGACATAACCGTTGACTTCCTGGCAGGACATATGGATGATGTACGGGAAAAACACATCAGCTGGAGACGTGTGTTTGCCTTTTCTGTAACGGCGATCATGGGGGAAAGAAGGCTTGCGTTTCTGCTGGCCATGTCGGAACTGGAATCCTGCTATATCGTCTGTCCAGGCTGTGAAAACTGCGATGAAGAAATTGAATTCGGCTATTTTGATCCTTCCAGGCGGATTGAAAAGGCGGACATACCCGTAAAGAAGTGGGATGGTGAAAGCCTTACGGATATCAGCTCCTGGCTGTTTAACCTGTTTGCACTTCTTGATGATGCGGAAGGTGTGGAACGTCTCCGCTATTATTTCGGGACGTATACATGTCCGAAATGCGGCGAAAAGACACAGGTGCTCACAGGAATGGCGGAGTATTTTCTGCCGTAGCCAAAAGGGCCTTTTTAACACGGAAGTCTTTATGGGTTATTTTTCTTTTAAAGAAAATGAAAAAAAGGGGCAGTTATCTGCAGTTTTATGGAATGGGTGTGCATCCTGCTGAATGTAGAATACGCAAGCACCGGATATAACATGACATACAATATCCATCATTATCGGGGAAACACAGGGCAGGCTGTGCAGACATTAAGAACGCTGAATATGTAAGCAGCCAGTATACGGAGCGTGGGACTTCCTACTGCCTGAAAGCAAAATCAGAACAGAGGAGCTCCCTTTCTAAAAGTTCTTATTTTCTCCGCCATACGCCAAACAGGCTTTTCTTGTAATGTTTCAGCGCCTCCATTGCCGGCCCGTAATTCCCCGCTGCTTTCAGATACTCCACACCTTTTTCAATATTCTCCTGTACACCGATCCCTTCAGCATACATCATTCCCAGCCCATATCTTCTATAGGGCGAATCCTGGCTTTTCTCCAGGAATGCTCTGCCTTTCGCTAAATCTTGCTTACATCCGTGCCCCAGCAAATAGCAGATCCCCAGAAGATCATATTTGATATATTCCGTTTCCTCATCCCTCTCCAGCCATTGAATGGCCCGTGCATAGTCCACAGCTGTACCCCAGCCATGGAAATACAGACGTCCCAGCTGGCGGCAGGCGTAGCTGTCGTTACCATAGCTGGCGGTTTTTTCGTAACACTGCAGCGCATAGGACAGGTTGCGCTCTACTGTCGTGCCATCCCAATAAATATCCCCCACAATATGCCAGCCCCACAGGTGTCCGGCTTCTGCCGCTTTCAACGCCCAAGGGAGAGCCTCTTTGTAATTATCATCAGTGTAGGCCAGGTAGCTGGCATAGGCATACATCCACTCTGGGTAGCCCCGTTCCGCCCCCTGACGTATAATGGGAACTTCCTTTCCTAGCTCCGGCGGAATATACTCTCCCCGGCCATGCTGGTAATAATGGCAGTAATTCCGCCCCGCCAGGATCATGCCGCCGGAAAATGACTTTTCAAACCAGGGCAGGCACTGTTTTATCTGCAGCTGTTTCCAAGCATCCCAGGCCCCTTTATTTGCAAAATCGCTTTCCTTATGATCTTCAACTTCTATGATATCCAGAAAATAATAGGTGTTCCCAATCATGTACTGGCAGAATGCGCAGCCGTTTTCGGCTTTTTCATAAATCACTTCCCATGCCTCTTTTATGCTGTCAAAGGGCATGATTTCCTTAAGCTCCGGTGTCAGCATATCCATACGAAGAGCCCCCAGAACCGCCGCTGCGCTGCCCAGGGAGATTGCCTGATGGAGCATGGCATAGGCTGCTGCCTCGTTTTCTTCAAAAGGATGGTATTCCCAGCTGTAACAGGAGCCGGAAAAGCAGCGGGAGAGGATATAGCAGGCATCCCCATCTCCGTCCTTTGCCGCAAGCAATAATGCGTCTGCTGCCGCTTTTGCCTTGTCGTTATCACAACAATAATAAAGAGCTTCAATGGCTTTATCCACTACATCGCTAAAATACTTTCCCATGTTTCTTTTTTCCCTTTCTATTTGCTTTTTCTATTTCGTCTGTAATATCAGCCCAACCGCTCATTTCTTCAAAAACACCGGAATTCAAATAATTGACCAGCCAGAATTTCACTTGCGTCACAGTCCCTTCTTTCGCCAGAAACCTGGTATCCCCTTTTCCCGTGTTATTGGTACACCAGATTACCATCAGGTCATTTTGAACGCCGGGGAAAAGATCGACTGCCTGTGTTCCCCATTCCAGGAATACCTTTGTGTATTTTCCTCCATGGATGCCATCAATGGCCAGTTCCACATCTCTGGCGGAAAAAAATTTGTGTTCATCATGCCAGCTCTCTCCAAAAATTATCAAAAGCTGACGCCAGCCCCGCATTTGGCCTTTCTGTTCTCTTTGAAGCTGATGCCAGAAAGATTTTATGTGTTCCTCCGTCTGTTGGATATCTGTTTCGTTCTTCTCCACTACGTTAGCAACTGGCTCTGTTGTTTCATCTTTATCTTCTGGGCTGTCTTCTTCACCTGGGCAGATGCTGCCTTCCTCCCACCCGGTGTCCTCTTCCTCGCAGCTCTCATCTTCATCGTCATATTCGTTCCACAAAGACGCATTCTCCATTTTATTCCATCCCGAAAGATCAGCGCTGCCAATCAGGAGTTTTTCAAACCAGTCTTTCACCTCGTTAAACTCTGCGCTTTTATGGTACGATTCATATCCGCCTTTAGATTCATCCAAAAATACCGTCAGCCCGAAGACCTTATGGAATATGCAAAAAATCTGGCTTACGTTCCCTATCTCCTGCATGGCAAAAGGCGGCAGGAGCTGGAGTTTGAAAACGCCCCCTTTGTCACTTTCCATTAGGCTTTCCAGCTGTTTTTGTAAAGCCTCCATTGTAACATTGGAGCTCCTGTTTCCGCATGTATCTGTAAGAATAATCTGGCTGGCTGGTGCCTGCTTCGGCTTTTTATCCGGTCTGACCAGATCACGCACCCCGTCCCATATTCCCAGAAAGCCAAAGCCCGCCATACCAAGCCCGATCAGAAGCCGGATAACTCCAATCCCTTCTTTCATTTCAGCAAGACCTATAACTGCCAGGCCAAGTCCGAGAAATGCCCCATAGCTTCCCAATATAAGAGGTATCAGGTGCAGCCGTTTTCCTGTTCTGTTATTTTTTCCCATAAACTGTTTCCTCATCAGATTTCTCATTTTCTGTCCGTCCAGCCTGTTCCTAAAATCCCAGATATTTTCCTTCACAGTGAAGAAGTTCCAAAGGGCGCTGATAGCCGCTGGTGACTAACAGGTCTGCCATGTACTGGTAAATACCGCAGATGGAGTACACTGGGCTTATTTCAAATTTGGATTTTTCTTATCTCTAAAATATAGTCGCCTGGAATCAAACTGTTTCGTCTCCGTCAGCTTTCGACTTTCTACCACCGCTGAACATTCCGCAAACATGGGCTGTCAATATAAGACTCTGCGTTAAAATTAACGGCAGTTGTTTTTTCATAGCATACGATTTTCTCTCCGGTTTGAAACCGGGCATCTATGAACTAGTATCTTTAACATCTAACATACCTCTTTCACCATATTTTAATTGCCAGATCACTTATTCAAATTCACCCTTTATACTTCCCTTTTGAATAATATGCCTTTGGGACTTCTTTAGAAAATTCCCTTTTATAGAATTGGGGCTTATGTCTAGTTGGCAGTCTAAGGAATAGATTGTAAATCGGTAGATATGCTTTTTTCCCTTCGGCGGTTTCGGCCCCGCATAGCGGTGAAAACCATACCCTATGCCTTGGCAGGCTTTGCCCAACACTGGTACAATTCTGCCAGCCGGGATTTTCCCCTTTATCCTGTCAGCTGCAGGAATATTCCAAATAAGCCAATGTGTGAAGTTCTTAATCGGGTGGGATAAATCTTCCAATGTAATAGCAAGGGTCTTCGCATTCGGCGATAGATTCTTAATTACAAATTCCGGCGATATGTCCTGCCCCCGCCCGGTATACTGGATAGGGAACTTTCCTCCATTGTCCATATTGACACATTCAAATTCCAAAACATCCTTATTCATAATTTTCTCCCGCCTATTCCTTATATCCCACAACAGCAATAACATTTCCGCCTTTCAAAATGCAGGCAGCACCCTTTCCTTCTTCTATCAGCGTTGCCCTGCTGTTGAGAATGTTCTTATCTGCATTATCCGGCATTTCCAGCAATACTTTGTATTCGCCTTCATATGTCCCATTGAGGTGCTCTATAAATATCTGTTCCAATTCATCTATACTTATCTCCTTTGCAGGCAGCCAAGAAAACACATCTAAAACTTTCATCATTTCACTCCCTTTATGTTAAACTTCATTTGCATTAACACAGCACTGCTCCTCCCGATTCCCCAATCTGCCGGAGCAAGGGGAAGTCTGCATTATCCATTCCCATAATATGCCTCCAGAAAACTGGGATGTATCGCCTGGACGGTATAACCATCTTCTCATAATAGCGCAGTGATGTCAATAAAATGAAAAAAGCTTCAACATCTGCCCCTGCCGCCTTCTTTCTAAGTAAACCTGCTTGTTCCTGCCAGCAGGCACACCACCGCATATAAAAGTCTGGCGGGTACATGAGGGAGCCTTTGTATTCAGACTTTCTGCCTTTGATTCTACCGTGGAAAAACCGAAAGTACAAGGATCTTTCAGCCGAAAGAAATCCGTCATAGTCCAAAAGGGGCTGTCGCTTTAACGAATGAAAATTTGTGAAGCGGCAGCTTCATTTTTGCTGTTTTTATATGTGATTTCAAGGAAAAACCCCAAATTATTCTGTTATTCCATAAAAAGAGCATACTTTAATA
>CATLBO010000075.1 GCA_949879025.1 uncultured Hungatella sp.
ACCAGTGCGCTGCCTGCCTTATCCTGTTCTTTTGTCTCGCCTTCTCCGGACCAGTCCTCCGTATACCCTGCCACAGTCATCTGGATCTCTGAAGCCTTCTCGGCCCCGCTTCGTCCCATTCCCCCTGCAAAAATTCCGAAGCTGCCTATAATTATAAGAAATATCGCCGCTGCGGCTGCGATTGCCCTGGCAGAGTACGTTCCCTCATTAATGCCTGCTGTGCCCTGAGGCTGCACCCCTTGATACTGGTGAATATGGTAGTTGATAGTCTGATCCTCCTCCACCATATACTGGCTGTTGCAGTACTCACACACCACGATCTTAGGATTATTCTCCATGGGTTCCAGCTTTCCCCCACAAGACGGACATTTTAAATTGGTAATTTTCATAACCTGACTACCCCCGCATCCTATTTGTACGCTCCCACAATGACAGTTCCAGTTCCAGCTGTCTGTCATAAGGCTCCCTCTGGACATGTTCCTGGGACAATTCCTGGGCGTCGACGCAGCCTAAAGATTCATAAAATCTCTGGGTTTCCACCGCTGAATGGCTGCTGATATACAGCTTCCCGGCTCCATGGCTTTTCGCCCATAAAGCTGCCATGCCAAACAATTTCCTTCCCAGTCCCTGTCCCCGCAGCTCCTCCGACACATGAAGGCTGGTCAAATCCAGATACTGCTCCTTCTGGCCAAAAAGCTTTCCCTCCACAGAGGCAAAGCCCTTTAACCTGCCTTCCCAAAAAGCCCCGAATACTGCGCCGCCGTTGTCTAAAGTCTCCCTGAGACACTGGACAAGGAACTGATAGTCTTCCCGGCTCCACTGATCAATAAACGGAGCCGGTTTTACCACCCATTTTCCTTCTTCCCTGCGCAGGCAGTCCCTGACCACCTGCCGCCGTCTGAATTTCTCAAACAGTTCCCAGGTCAGCTCTTCCTTTTTCACTTCCCTAAACTCTGTCATTTTCCTTTTGCTCATTCCTTTTTCAAATTGTTGCAGCAATGCCTTTACAAAGTGCCTTTAGTAGACAGAACCCCCTTGATCCGCTGATCATACCGGGTTGCCTGATCCAGTGCCTTGGCAAAAGCCTTAAAAGCCGCCTCAATAATATGGTGGTTGTTACAGCCGTCCAGCTGCTTGAAATGAAGATTCATCTCGGCCCCATAGGACACGGCATAAAAAAACTCCCTGACTGTCTCTGTCTCCATATCACCTACCTTTTCCCGGTCAAGGTGCAGATCATAGGAAAAATAAGGCCTTCCGCACAGATCCAGGGAACACAGGACCAGTGCGTCATCCATGGGAAGAATCATGGAGCCATAGCGCACGATTCCATGTTTGTCCCCTGCCGCATGTTTAATGGCCCTGCCAAGGACGATTCCCGTGTCTTCAATAGTATGATGGGTATCTACTTCCAGATCCCCCTGGACATCAAGAGTCAGATCAAAAAGACCATGTTTGGCAAACCCCTTCAGCATATGATCGAAAAAACCGATGCCTGTGTGAATGGCTTCTTTCCCTTTTCCGTCCAGATTTAACATCAGGCTGATCTTCGTCTCCGCAGTATCCCGGTTCTCACTTCCCACCCGTTCTGTTGTCTGTTGATCCATGTTGTACCCCTTTCATCTCTGAAATCATACATCCTCCTGAAACCTTACCCGTATGGAATTGGCGTGGGCAGTCAGATGCTCAGCCTGGGCAAAAGCAATAATATCCTTATGTACAGGCTCCAAAGCCTCTTTTGAATAATAGATAATGCTGGACTTCTTAATAAAATCATCCACTCCCAAAGGCGAGAAGAATTTTGCTGTCCCGTTAGTAGGAAGCACATGGTTAGGTCCTGCAAAATAATCTCCCAAAGGCTCTGAACTGTATTCTCCGATGAAAATAGCTCCTGCATTCTGAATCTTGGTCATCACTTCAAAGGGATTCCTGGTAACAATCTCCAAATGTTCCGACGCAATGGCATTAGCCGTGTCAATGGCCTCCTCCATGCTGCCTGCTACCAGAATGTACCCAAAATTCTCCAGCGATTTCTCCAGAATCTCTTTCCTGGAAAGCTGCTCCATAAACCGTTCAACCTGTTGGGAAACCTTCTCTGCCAGCTCCCTGCTGGTAGTCACCAAAATGGCTGAAGCCAGCTCGTCATGCTCTGCCTGGGACAGAAGGTCAGCTGCCACAAACCTGGGGTTTGCTGTCTCGTCCGCCAGCACCAGTATCTCGCTGGGGCCTGCAATGCTGTCAATGCTTACATGGCCATACACCGCCTTTTTTGCCAAAGCTACGAAAATATTGCCCGGCCCCACGATTTTGTTGACTCTGGGAATTGACTCTGTGCCAAAGGCCAAAGCTGCCACCGCCTGGGCGCCTCCCACCTTGTACACTTCCGTAGCGCCTGCCAGATAGGCGGCTGTCAGGGTTACCGGGTTTACTTTCCCATCTTTTTCCGGCGGTGTCACCATGACGATCCGTTTCACTCCGGCAACCTCAGCCGGAATAATGTTCATCAGCACTGAAGACGGGTAAGCCGCTTTTCCTCCTGGTACATAGACGCCTACGCTTTCCAGCGCCGTTACCTTCTGCCCCAGGATGGTTCCGTCAGGCCTGCTGTCAAACCAGCTGTGCTGCACCTGCATCTGGTGATACTCCCGGATATTTATCATAGCCTTCTTCATGATCTCCAAAAGCTCCGGATCTACCGCCTCCATGGCTTCCCGGATCTCTTCCTCTGTAACCCGGATATTAGAGGCATGAATATCCGCCCCGTCAAATTTTCTCGTGTAGGCGAACACGGCCTGGTCTTTCTTTTCCTTTACCTCATTTACAATCTCCTGAACCACGTCGCCATAGCTGTCATAGTTGTTTGGGTCCCGCTTCAGCAGATCTGACAAAATGTTTTCCCTGGTCTTTTCATCCAATGTTACGATTCTCATGGCTGCCCCTCCTGCAAAACCTTTTTTAAGTCTCTGATTAAACCTGTAATCCTCTCATTTTCCCGCTTCATGCTTACTTGGTTTACAATCACCCTGGCTGACAGATCGCAGATCTCCTCCAAAACGGTCAGGCCGTTTTCCCGCAGCGTGGAACCTGTCTCCACAATGTCCACAATAACCTCCGAAAGCCCTACCAGCGGCGCCAGCTCAATGGAACCGTTCAGCTTAATGATCTCCACAGTCTGATGTTTTTTATTATAGAAGTAATCCTTGGCAATGCCAGGATACTTGGTAGCCACCCGTATCAGCTCATGGTGCATCAGCAGTTCTCCTGCGCTTTTTGGCCCGCAGACGCACATACGGCACTTTCCGAATCCCAGGTCAATCACCTCATAAAGCTTGCGTCCCTCCTCCAGAATCGTGTCCTTGCCGCAGATGCCCATGTCTGCCGCCCCATACTCCACATATGTAGGCACATCATTGGCCTTGGCCAGGAAAAACCTTACTCCCAGCTCCTCATTGGCAAAAATCAGCTTTCTGGAGTTCTTGTCCTTCATCTCTTCACAAGTGATTCCCACCTTTTCCAACAAATCCAAAGTCCTGTATGCCAGCCGCCCTTTCGTCAGGGCAATGGTCAGATAACTCATATGCTCCTCCTGATTCCTTTTCTCATGGCCTGCCATCCTGCCTCAGAACCATATCCGTTGTGTCCCCGGATTCCTTCACCCATGTCAGGAACCTAAATCCCTGGTTTAAGGCCAGATCCTGATACCATTCTATGTCCTTGCCGGAAGACTTCTGCATCAGCACAGTTCTCTTCCCATGGCTGCGCAATCTGCGGGCAAGTTCCACGGCCTGCTTCTGCTGCCTTCCTTCATACAGCACCACAGTATGGCCTGACTCTGTTTCCACCAAAATTCCCTGTCTGGATATGGCCAGCATCAGCTGATCAATAACAATGGCAAACCCTACAGCCGGAACATCGTTTCCAAACTGCTCCAGCAGTTTGTCATAACGGCCGCCGTTCACAATGTAATCTCCCGTACCGTAAGTATATGCCTTAAAAATAATTCCCGTATAATACTGATATTTGCTTAACATGCCCAGATCATAGGACACATACTCAGAAAGGCCGTACAGCTCCAGAATGGCCTGAACCTTTTCCAGCCTTTCAATAGCTGCCAGAGAACGCTGATTGGAAACCATAGATTTTATCTGTTTTATCTGCTCCAGGCTTCCAAACAGCTCCGGAAGCTTTAAAAACAGGATTTTCAGGGAATCCGGCATATTTCTTGCAGAGACCAGTTCCTCCACCCCGAAATAATTTTTATTCTCAATCAGCTCCCTTAAGGTTTCACACGTTTCCTGATCCATGCCGGCTTCCTCAGTCAGTCCCCTAAAAAACTCCACCTGTCCCACTTCCACCTGAAACTCTTTCAGCCCGGCCGCCTTTAAAGAGTCAATGACCATGGCAATGACCTCTCCGTCAGCGCTGCTTTTGTCGTCCCCGATCAATTCCACTCCTGTCTGGGTCACCTCTTTTAACCGTCCCTGATAGCTGGTATTGTTGGTAAAAGTCCGCTCCCGGTAGCAAAGCCGCACCGGCACGGTCTTGTCGGAGAAATATTTTCCCACGCACCTGGCAATGGCCGGAGTCATGTCAGGCCGCAGCACCAGGGTGTTGTTGTCCCTGTCAAAAAATTTAAACATCTCCCGGGATGTGACGCTGCCCCGCTCCTTGTTAAAAATATCAAAGTATTCAAACGTAGGCGTTTCAATGTCCTCATATCCGTACAGATGAAACACGCTGCTGATCTTCTCCTGCACTGCCAGCTTCCTGGCACATTCCCCGCCGTAAATATCCCGCACTCCTTCCGGAGTATGCAATAAACTTGCAGCCATTGCGTTTCCTCCTTGCTTGATTCGTTCATAGCCATTTTATTTTACTACACCTTTTGATTTTGCACAATAATAAGATTAATTCATGCCGCTTATTGGGCGGCGGGGCTTTTGAATCAAGCTGTACTTCTATATCATTTATAGCTGCGGTATGGTAAATTAAAAAAAGCATCACTTATCCGCAGCGGTTGGGCTGAAGGCCTTCCCCAATCAGGGCGCAGATCTATAGAATATATAGGCAGCGCTTTTTTATAAAATACATCTGAAGTCCGTAAAAAAGGGCTGCTGCCCGCAGGTTCTTCACCTGCCGCACAGCAACCCTTTGTTAAGTCCTCTTTTATGTAAGAATTACATCTCGCCCAAGCCAGACTCAATAGCCTTGGAAATGGTATCCATAGCGTCCGCCTCATCCTCGCCGTCGCAGATCAGGGTGATTTCGGTTCCGCACTTGATGCCTGCAGCCATAACGTTCAGCACGCTCTTGGCAATTACCCTCTTCTCACCGCACTCAATAATAACGTCGCACTTAAACTTCATGGCTGTCTGGGATAAAACGCCTGCTGGCCTTAAGTGAAGGCCCGATGGATTTACTACTGTTAATGTCTTTGAAAGCATAATTTTATTCTCCTTCTTATCCTTATTTTGGTACTACCCTCGTATATAAATTTTAGTACAATTCACTACTGGTGTCAAGTACGAAATGGGGAGCATCATAAATTTGTTACAATTCAGGGAACCTGCCTTGATGCCGTTTTGTCCTGCTGAACATATGGCTTTGTCCCTTCTGCCGAGTACACGCACCCGCAGTAATTCTGCCGGTAAAGCCCATATTCCCTAGACAGCTCTATAGAACGCTTATATCCGTTTTTCTTCTTAAAGTCCGAGGGCAGCCAGGACACCTGGTATTCCCGGCCCAGCCGCTCTCCAATCTCATTTAGCTTATCCGCAGATTTCAAAGGGCTGATGCTTAAAGTAGTGGTGAAAAAATCAAATCCTCCGGCTTTGGCCTGGATAACTGCCTCCAAAAGCCGCATCTCAAAACACTTCTCACACCTTCTGCCGCCTTCCGGCTCCTTTTCAAGCCCCCTGGCAGCCTTGTAGAATGCCTCCGGATCATAGGCACCCTTTACCAGCTTCACCGGATGGACAAATGGCATTCTGGCTATAAGCCCTTCCTCCTCCTTTACCCTCAGCTCAAATTCCGAAGGAGGAAAAATATTGGGATTAAAATACAGCACGGTTATGGAAAAATACCTGGACAGATATTCCAGCACATAGCTGCTGCAGGGTGCACAGCAGCTGTGGAGAAGAAGGCGGGGAACCTTTCCCTCCGTTTTCAGATTTTCAATGATTCCGTCCATTTCTCTCTGATAATTTCTCCGATTCATGTTCTGCATCCCTGTCTTTCTGTCCTTTTCCTTTCTTTCGGTTTAAAAAGGGGTTCTCAATTTGTTTCTATTATAGGAAATCCCTGCCATAAAAGCAACTTGTTTTTGAAATCTTGTCAATCTCACCATAATCCGCTATAATCATGGTTATGTCCCGGCAGTCCGTCCTTTACGGCAGAAAGGCTTCTTTTCAAAAAAGCCTGTATTCAGCCTAACCTTAAGTATGTGCTGCCGCAAACACACATGTGCCCTGACAGGGAATCCGCTGCCAGCCAGGAAGCGGCCCCGTCAGCGCTTATTTTCAGAATAAAGGAGTTACTGCCATGGCATTTGACGGAATCGTAATTGCAAACCTGACAAGGGATTTAAAGGAAAAACTGGAGGGAGGCAAAATCAACAAGATCGCCCAGCCGGAAAAGGATGAACTTTTATTTACTATAAAAAACAACCGGGAAACCATCAGGCTTCTCATATCCGCCAGCGCAAGCCTGCCTCTTATTTATTTTACAGATAAAAACAAGCCCAGCCCTTTGACAGCCCCCAATTTCTGCATGCTTCTGCGCAAGCACATCGGAACCGGCCGCATTGTCAAAGTGACCCAGCCAGGCCTGGAACGGATCATTGAATTTAAAATTGAGCATCTGGATGATCTGGGAGACTTATGCTGCAAACGCCTGATTGTAGAACTTATGGGCAAACACAGCAATATTATTTTCTGCAAGGAAGACGGCACCATGTTAGACAGCATTAAACATGTGTCCTCTCAGATAAGTTCCGTCCGGGAAGTGCTTCCAGGGAGGACTTATTTTATCCCTCAGACTGCCCAAAAGGGAAACCCTCTTCACATTGCCCTGGAGGAATTTTCCGCCCTGATGCATGCTGCCCCGGCTCCCGTAAGGAAGGCCTTGTATTTAAAACTTACAGGCATCAGCCCCATTATAGGGGAAGAACTTTGCCATCTGTCTTCCATTGACGGCGATCATTCTGCCAATGAGCTGTCACCGGCAGAGCTTACACATCTTCACCGCACCCTGTCCCTGATGATGGAGGACGTGTCCTCTGGAAATTTCTCCCCTAATATTGTGTACCGCCGTGGAGAGCCGGTGGAATTTGCCTCCCTGCCCCTTACCTGCTTTGACGGCGGAGATTACGAGACACGCTCCTTTGACAGCATCAGCCTTCTGCTTGAAAACTATTATTCTGAAAAAGATGTTCTGACCAGGATCAAACAGAAATCCGCTGACCTGCGCCGGATCGTTCAGACAGCCCTGGAACGGAATTACAAAAAATACGATCTGCAGCAAAAGCAGCTGAATGACACGCAGAAAAGGGATAAATACAAGGTTTATGGGGAACTTCTGAATACTTACGGCTATGAACTGGCAGGCGGGGAAAAGCAGTTGAAATGCCTGAATTACTACACCGGGGAAGAGATTTCCATCCCTTTAGATCCCCAGCTGACTGCCAGGGAAAATTCTCAGAAATTTTTTGAAAAATACAACAAGCTGAAGCGCACCTTCGAAGCGCTTTCACAGCTGACATTAGAGACCAGGCGGGAAATCGAACATTTAGAATCCATCAGCACCTCTTTAGATATTGCGCTGCAGGAAGAGGATCTTGTCCAAATTAAGGAGGAATTAACAGAATACGGCTACATCCGGCGCCACTACGCCAAGGGGAAGAAGCCAAAGATCACCAGCAAGCCTTTCCACTATATCTCCTCTGACGGCTTCCACATCTATGTTGGAAAAAATAACTATCAGAATGAGGAACTTACATTTAAAACAGCCTCTGGAAATGACTGGTGGTTCCACGCCAAAGGCATTCCAGGCTCTCATGTTATCGTAAAAAGCCAGGGAAAGGAGCTGCCTGACAGAACCTTTGAAGAAGCCGGAGCCCTGGCTGCCTACTATTCCAAGGGACGGGACAATGATAAAGTAGAAATTGATTATATCCAGAAAAAGCACGTAAAAAAGGCTGCCGGCGGAGCGCCTGGATTTGTAATCTACCACACCAACTATTCTCTTTTGGCAGAGCCGCGGAAATTGCCGGAAGCGGCAGAAAATCTTTAATGGTGTTTTTTCTTCCCGGGCTGCCCTCTTTTGGCCCGGGAAGCTGCTTAAAACTATTGTTGTTCTCTGGTTGGAAGAACTGTCGGGCTGCCTGTTTAAACCGACTGCTCTGATGCAAAAAACAGTTTCTTATCCGCCGTATCCAAGACGCAGACCCGCTTGCCCTGCCCTCTGGGGATACCCCTGGCTGCCAGATAGCTTTCATATCTGCGGAAACTCCCTTCCTGCAGATATGAGATACGGGGGCTTCGAATCAGTCCCAGTGTCCTGCGGCTTCTGTACTGGTAATTGGCGCAGGAGAGACATTCATCCAGAACTTCTTCCGCCAAAACACCTGACCTGCCGTAGGCATTTGAAAAGCATTCCTCCTGACAGCATTCCATGTAAAACAGGTAGCCAGGCACCTTCCCCCGCATTTCCTCCTGCACGCAGTAGCCTGCAAGCCTTATCCCTGTTTTTACGGCAAACCGCTCTATAGCTTCCTCAATCTGTTCCTGATTGGTTTTTTCTCCTGCGGCATTGAGAACCTGGCTTCTGCGATAGCAAAAACGCACTACCGGCGCATGGTTGTACCAATCTACTACTTCAATCACATCCCCCATCCGGTATCGGTACAAGCCGGAACGGTTGGTAAACAGAAGCTCATATTTTTCCCCTTTGGAAAGCTCCCATAGAAACCATGGCTGCCCGTTTTCCTTTTGCCCCCCTGTTACTGGAAGAAATTCAAAAAAACCCGCCTCCGGAAAAAGAATGTAAGCGTCCGGCTCATCTACGCTCCTGGCTATTCCGAAAATGCCTTCAGAAGCCGCATATGCATAGTAGTGGATAGGAATCGTTCCTGTATATTCCTTCAGCCTGTCCATATAACAGGAAAACGGTTTTCCGCCTGCAGCCAGTATGTACCGCATGTCCGGCCAGATCTTTTCCACCATGCCTGCTCCCGGCTCTTCTGGAAACAGGCTGCGCAGCTGCCGGGCCCGCACCGGATTAGGCGGCAGATTCTCTTTTACATATTCCCGCCACTTTTTTCCTAAAGGAATATACTCATGAACCTTTCCCTGTTCCATATCCTCAAGGAGCAGGTTCCATTTCCGCCTGATATAATCCATGACTCCCCACACCCGATTGATAAAGACGCCATGGATTGCCCTGATATCCGGCTGGTCAAGGGCAAAGCGGACCTTCACATAAAGCAGATCCTCCAAAGTGTCGGGAAAAAGCACCTCCTTAGGCACGCAGTAATCAGAGGCGTCAAACAAGCTGTTTCTGTCCAGCCACTGGTAGATGCAGGATGAACGGATTCCTCTCATGGTCCCGTTATCCATATACATTTTTGCAAACTCCCCGATCTGGAAGATTTTTCCGAACACTTCCGTCTCTGGCAGGTTCCCATAGTGCTCTCTGACCATTCCCAGCACTGCCCCGTAAGCATAAACATACTGGATGTTCAAGTCAGCCTCCGTAATCGGCACAATCTTAGGCTCTCCCACAGAGCCGGAGCTGGTGCAAAAGTACACTGCTGGCTCTTTGGTAAGCACATGTTTTTTTCCTTCAAGAATTTGCGAAATGTAGCCCTCATAATCACCGTAGCCCGTAATGGGAACCTTTTTCTGGAACTCTCCCGGCGTACTGACGGCATGGAATCCATATCTTCTTCCATATTCCGTATTTCGGCTATGGTGTATTAAATCAAGAAGAAGCCTGATTTGCACTGCCGCAGTCTCCTCAGTTGAACTTCTAAGACGTTCCACACACGTTTTCCCCAATTTCCCATAGTCAGTTTTCATTCCTTCCTCTGCCCCTCTTTCCTATATGAACTTTCCGTCTCTTGCCTGTTCCGGAAGGTTCAAAAGAATCCTTGTCACAAACATCCCGTCTTTCATAGAAAAATCCGTCTCCCCGTCATATGAAGAAACAGCCTTTATAATGCTGAACACTCCCAGGCCCGGGCCTTTGTCCGACTGAGGCAGTCCTTTTTGGAATGTCACCGGCCTGCTGGAATTGCAGCATTGTATGATCACCTTATTTCCCTTTTGGGTTATATAGATGCTGATAGACTGCTTTGCCATCCCTGAATCTGCACATCCATGAATTGCATTTTCAAAGGCATTTGCAAGGATGGCGATCCAGTCTACATCCCGAATGCCAAGTTCTTCTGCCAGCCTGACGTTCATGGCAACTTCGATTCCCTGACTCTCTGCCTTTTTTGCGTAGGCTGTCAATATGCTGTTAACAGCCTGGTTCCTGCAGATATCCGTAACCTTATAGCTTTCCACGTCTTCCTGATACTGGTTTAAGTAAGCCATAAGTTCGTCAAACTCTCCCTTCCGCACATACTCTTTCAGCAAAAGGATGTGGTGGCGCATGTCATGGCGGATTCTTGCTGCTTCCTTCTCTGATTCCCGCATCAGATCCATCTGGCTGTGAAGCAGCTGCTCATTGATCTCCAGCAGTTCCTTCTCTGCCTGATAATAGTGTTCCTGACCCAGATGGATGTAAAGATGGAGAATGGTATACTGCAGAAAACCTACTAAAAACAGTATCAAAAACGCCCGCACCATATTGAATACAGAAAATCCCTGAAGATTTGGCCAGTAAGCCATTAAGGCCCCTGTCATCACGGATACAAACAGGGTCACAGAACTAAACAGATCCATTTCTTCCAAAAGAAAGTCCACGCCGCTTAAAAACTGCTTCCTGAACTTAAACCAGGTAAAAAGCAGAATCAAAACCATGCAGATAAACCGGGTTACAATGTCGACCCACAGATTTCCTTCAAACCACCAGCGAGCCACATCAACGCCGCAGAATGTGCAGACGGAAAACAAATAAAAGGCCAATGCCATTTTATACAAAGACAGGTATACGGAATCACTGCTCATAACCATACAGAAAAATCCTATAAGGGGAAGGGTAGATAAGGGGGCAAACTGCACGAAACTGGCGGTTTCCAGCTGATACCACACGCTGTAGGCAGCAATCAATACAAATCCGAATACTACATAGGACCATATGGCCTTCTTCATGGGAATCCTGGGCCGGTCTACCATCAGAAAGAAAGACAGCATCAGCCCAGCACTGATACAATTTCGAAAAAAAGCAACCCAAAATGAACCTCCCAACATAGGTTATTCCTCCCTTACAGTAAATTAGATATAATATACCATTTCCAAAACGTAACTTCTATATTATGGGATGTTTTGCATATTTTTGGGGATAAAATGAAGAGCCTATCATAATAGATTCAAGAACTCATCTGAGAATTGTTTACTATTTTTATGTATCCGTCATCTGCCTTGAAATAAAAAAGGCCTGAGGCAGCAAACAGCTTAAAACGCCTTCTCTGCCAAGGCCTTGACACTATTTTAGTGTTTCTGTCTCATAAAAGGCTTCTTCCCTCCCGTCGTTCTGCTCAAAATAGTAGGAAAAATAGGCCTTTTTAAACTCCGCCGCCTTGTTCCTGGGAATATAAATAGTGCTTTTATTATCCATGGCTATCTCTTCCCTCTCCACAGAAACAATACGGTTCATGTTTAAAATATAGGAACGTCCGCACTTTCCAAACTGTGAAAATTTCTCCAGAATCTTCCACAGATTTTCCGCAGTCATGCGCACCTTATGAAATTCATTTGTCAAATAAACGATCTGGTAATTCTTCTGCGATTCGCAGTACACGATATCATCTGGCTGAAACTGACAGATTCCGCCTGCCACCTTCAAGACGATCTGGCTTTCTTTTCTCTTTTCCATCTGTCCCATGGCAAAGTCCATGGCATGGAAGAATCGAGCCTGTTCCACCGGCTTTACAAGGTACTGGATGGCATCTACCTCATATGCGTACAGTGCATGGTCTTTTGACGTGGTCAGGAATACAATGGGCATAAAAAGGCCTGACTTCCGTATCTCCGCCGCTGCCTCCATGCCATTTTTCCCGGACATAAAAATGTCTAGCAGAATAAGATCAGGGATATACGACTGTTTCCGAATCTGTCCAAGCAGTGCCTCAGCATCTGTGAAACGCCGGATTCGGTATTCCATAAATTTTTTTCTGTCCTGATACCTTGCCAGGAAACCTTCGATCCGGTCAAGTTCCTTTTCTTCGTCATCACATAGCGCTATGTAATACATTTTATCCACTTCCTCTGATTGGTTTTGATGCCAGACATGATCTTATGCGGCTTCCCAGATTATTATAAATAGTTGCATAATAAAAATCAACTGAATTTACAATGGTTAAAACCTGTTTTTTCTGTCCTGAGGGGGAAAACTGGATTAAGATCTTGCATATTCAGACGATATATTATAAATAGGAAAAGACTTGTTCTCTTAAGGAGCGGAAAGGAGGCTTCCATATGAATATTATGATGGTCACTTCTATTAATTCCTATACTAAAAGCATGGAGATGAAGATGAAGTGGCAGAAAAAACAGTCCAGCAAAGATTATTGCGGAGACGGAAAAACGTCTCTGGACAGTACCACCCAAAGACAATTAGAAGACATCCGAGAATCTCAAAGGGACGGGTCAAAGCAGATGGCTGCCCAGATTGAGCTGAAAATGATGTCAGGGAAAAGGCTCAGCGCCCAGGAGATGGACTATCTAAAAGAGCATGACCCTGAAACTTACAAAAAAGCCAAAGCTATAGAGATGGAGCGGGAGGCCTATGAGCGGGAGCTGAAAAGCTGTAAAACCAAAGAAGATGTACAGCGGGTAAAGGCCGCCCATGCCGCCGCTGCTTTAGACAGGGTTAATGATATTAAAAATAACCCTAATATTCCCAGCGGAAAAAAGCTGGAGCTTATTAAGCAGGAACATTGCAAAGCCTCTTCCCTTGATGACGCTATGGGGCAATTTACGAAAAGCGGCGAGTACAAAAAGCTTCCTACAGAGGCAGAGCGCCAAAAAGCGGAGAAAGAGATGGAAGAAGCTAAAAAGGCGGAACTGGGATTGGACGACGAATCAAAGGAAAACGTATCAGAAGACAGCCAGGAGGACGAAAAATCAGATGCCTCTGACAGCCAGAATGATACAAATTCAGACGCAGCGGGTTTTGCAGCCCAAGAGTATGCCTGCAGACAGGAAGATTCCATCAAAAAAGAGCTTCTGGATGCAGAAGCCCGGGAAGCCAGAGAGATCATTGCCAAGCGCACTAAGACCCGCGCTCAGGCAGAAGTGACCCCGGAAGCCCGCAAGGTCAGACAAGCTAAGGCAAAAGCCGCTTATTCCTCCGGGCAGCCTCATATGGTCAAGGCGGAATCTCCGGTTATTGACGTGAGGAAATAGGAACATGGCTTATACTGTTAAAAGAACATCAAAAACCGGAGCAGCCTTTAGGCATCTGCTCCGGTTTTCCGTTTCTATGATTATGCCGATGCAGCGGCCCCTTTCTTGTCCTGTCATTCCTTACCATGCCTTCATTAACTTTTTCATCTGCTCACTGACTTCTTTCCTATAGATCCGGCTGATAGGCAGTATCTTTTTATCGCTCATTTCCACCTCAGCGCTTCCAAGCCTGACAATATGCTCAAAATTAACCAGATATGACTTATGTATCCTAAAAAAACGTCCCTTGCTTCTATCCAGGGCCTCCTTTATTTCTGCCTCGCTTCCTGTTCCAGAAACTTTGATATAACTGTCCAAACCATATCCTGCTGATCTGCATTAAGAAGATTGAATGCCTGAATCAATGTATGGCAGTCCTGCTCTGCCTTCCATCCCGGCTGCCAGCTGCAGCAGGTTTGCTTCATTTGGGTTCTTTCCAGTATGTAGTCTGTAGATACATTATAAAAATCAGCCAGCAGAAGAAGCTGTTCTTTTGTAATCGTATCAATATCACATTCTATACGGCTGATTACCTGCTGGGATATCCCAACTTGATGGCCTACTGCTGATTGAGTCAGATGCAGGGACTCCCTTAGTTTTTTTAAGTGTTTGCCCATTCCAGCCTCCTCTCTGCTTTTCATTTTACCATTAAAATAATATTTTTTCACCTACTTAAATATAGTATTAATACTCTAATTCAAGGTTTCTTTTTGTCCGATTCCTGCTTTCGTCCTGACGTCAGGACAAAAAAGAGGCATGCCCTGTATGGCATGCCTTGTAAGCCCCCTTGCCTGGTGCTGGTCCCTTCGCAGAAAATTATTTGTCTTGATCTTCCGTTTTCTCTGCCATTTTCTGCAATATTTCCCATACCAGTTCCTGGTAGTCTTTCCTGAGCATTTCGTAAACAGATATCAGGTTATACCCCTCCTGATATCTGTCAATAACAATCCTGTCCTCCTCCATGGTTCTTCTGGCCTCGGTTCTCCCAAGGATATAGTCCGTAGAGACATTAAAAAAATCAGCCAGCAGCATTAAGTGTTCAAGAGTCATCGTACTGCCGTCCCGCTCAATGCGGCTGATTACCTGCTGGGACAGCCCAAGTCTGCTGCCCAGCAGCTTCTGGCTTAAACGGGCGGATTCCCTTAATTCTTTAATTCTTCCAGTCATAAATCAGCACCTCTGCATTCTATTTTAGCATTAAAGGCGTACTGAAATACTCTGTTTTATTATTTGTAACACTCTAATTTAAAGTATTTTTATTTGTGATATGAATATATTCCCTGTTCTGCTGATCTTAAGCCATAAAAATGCTCCTTTTTGACAAGAATCCCCATATTTTAATTCCTGCCAAAAAGAAGCCGTATTGTTAAAAATCAATTGTTTTCTTCTGCCATGCCTGCTGCTTAATCATCACTGAGGATTTCAGCAACCAAGGCTCCAACTCCAGCGACTGCAATTACGCCCAGCGCAATGGGAGCCGCTGCAATCACTGCTCCTCCTACCGTTGCCGCTGCTCCGACAGCTGCCTCCCCAATAGCAGCTCCAGCGGCTCCTACTGCTGTGGCTGCTCCGGTTGTCCCGGCTGTCCCGGCTGTTACTGCTGCTCCTGCTGCCTGGATACCCGATACCGCCGCACCTGTGCCTACTACTTTTATAACTGTTTCTCCAGCATCCTTCACAAGCTTTTCTCTCCCAGTAAAATTCATTCCATAACCACTCTCCTTTTCTTACTATTTTTATATAAATAAATATTACAAAGCATAGCAGCCAATTACATTGCGTCATCTTACCCGCCTATGCTTACCATCTGTTCTATCTTTTCTCCCTGGCCTATCCTTATTTGAAAATTATCAAACACATTTAACAGGATGGCTGCATTTTCTTTTTGTGCCGCTTCATATGATTCTTCTGAAATAATACGTCTTAAAAGCGTCTTTGCTGCTTCCCATTCCTGAAGCCCTAATTTTGCACAGGCCATCATCAGGTATCCCCTTACTTCAATGCTATACTTCCGTTTCCCGTCTGCCAAAAACCGGTTTTCCTGGACGGCCTGTTTAAACAGATTGTAGCATGCCTCATACCGCCCCTGATTATATTCCAGTACGGCGCACCAGTAATAGACCTGCGTCTTTAATTTGTGATGTTGAAAATCTGATTTTGTTAAAACATTTTCTGCTTTTCTCAGCCAGTCTCTGGCTTCATCGGACTCGTCACTTTCCATATATGCCATGGCAATATTCACATACGGATATGCCAAAAGAGGATGGTTTTTATTCGGATATGCTTTTTGATAAATCTCTATTGCCTGCTCATACCAGTCCTTTGCCTGATCTCTTTTTCCCTGCAGCAGCAAGGTATTTGCCCTGCTTTCATACAAATAGGCCCTTTCAATATCCACCTGAAGTTCTCTGGACGGTTTAAGCTCCCCCACTGCTAAATCAAAGGCTTCTTCAGCCTCAAAATAGCATTTGTTTTGGTTATAAATATTGATTTTACAGATAATTGCCGTCAGGAAATAGCTTCGGTTGCCTCCTGTCTCTGTATGCTTCAAAAGCTCCAACACTTGATCCGCCTTTTCCATGGCTTTTTGGTATTCTCCTGCATTTTCATGCAGATGCATCTCAACAATCCAGACAGGGGCCGCCATTTCAGGCGCTTCTTCCAAAATCCATTCCAAATCCCTGTCCACTTTATGGATACATGCCTGCGCCATCTGATCATCGCCGGATTCCTCATAAACTTCAGCCAGTTGGATGCAGATACGAAGATGCAGCCTTTTGTTCTTATTTTTTTCGGTAATTTTCAGAGCTGCATTCAGGCTGCGCTGGGCCATGCCGTAAAATCCATTAAAATAATTATATAAGCCCACTCCGCATAGAATATCTCCTGTTTTCTCAATGGCAAGCTTCTCCTGCTGAATAATGCTTATAAATTTTTCAGCGCTGCTTCCCAAGTCCACATATGTCTCTCTTTTTTCCAAAACAGGAGCCGTATTCAAAAAACCTTCTGCCAGTGTCTTTTCAATCCGCAATGCAGTCTGGGCTTTTTGTCTGCCGCAAAGAAAGCTTCTTAAAACATCCTGCACCACCTGTTTAATATATATTCTCCCGTTTTCCCTTCTGAGCAGCGTATACCGCAGAAGCATGCGGAGACTTTCAGTCAGCTGCTGATAAGAAATGTCTGCTGCTTTTGTCAAAAGCCACTCCGGCATTCCGTTGGGGTTCAGAAACAAGATGCAGTGAAACAGCCGGATAAACCATTCCTCTGTGTCATCCTGCTCGCAAAGCTGATGGTATGGAAGCCAAAATGTAACATAAACATTCCAGTTTTTCTTCCAAACATCAGTCTGCTTTTTGCTGTACTGCTCAAACAGCAGTTTTTCCGTCTGGGTGCACTGCTTCAGATATTGCTGCGGCGACAGCTGCAATTCTTTCATAAAGACTGCTGCCTGACGGATTACCAAAGGAATTCCGCCTCCCATCTCTGCAATTTTCTCCAGAGCCTTCTTATCTTCCTCTGGCACCCATAACTGATCCATGTTTAACATCTCTTTCAGCAAAGACACGCAGTTTTCCTCATCAAGCTCTTCCCAATGTACCACCTGATCCTGGCCAAAACAGCCATAATGATAATTCAGGCAGGAAATCACAACGATCTTACAGGGAAACTTTTGATCCGTCAGCAATTTCAATACTTCTGTATTATTCACATTGTCAAAAACCACAATGGTTTTTTCACAGTTTCCAATTCCTTCTGCCAGCTTGCGCAGCATATCCGCAGCAATTGTGTGGTAATTCCCCGGCCATGTTCCCTTAGTCCCTTCAACAGATATAAAAAATTCGCCCATCTGGTCAATGGCCTGTTCCAGGTTCTCAAAATTCAGCCAGATAATTCTTGGAAATAAGTCCAAGGCCTGTTCAAGATACCATACTACGCCTTCTGTCTTTCCGATTCCCGGCATCCCCAGAACCAGTACTTTTTCTTTGTTTTCAATACTTATTTTGAGCTGTGCATTATTTTCAGTCTTTATGTAGTATTCCGCCAGCTTCGGTTTATGATAAATCCCCGCTGGTTTTATATCTTTCCCATTTTCTTCCGGCGCTGCCCCCCTGTCAGGACGGGACAGCAGCTTTTCTTCTAACTCTTCAAATCTCCTGTCTATAATCCTGTCTATTTCCGCCAGAAGATCCTGCTCCTGCCTGCCCCGGTTTTTCTGCACATAATCATGCAGCATGCCCAAAACAGAATCTATCATGGTTTTTACTTTTTCTATTGAGGCTTCGTCATCCGCTTTGGCACTGCATATGGCCCTAGCCAGGATTTTCTGCCTTGCCGCCTCCCGTTCCTTTGAACTGCCGTACAGGCAGCCTTCAACATCTGTGAGCATTTGGGATGTCACATAGGCTTCCACCCCGTCAAAATCTATATTTTCCTGCCAGCCGCCTATACGGCTCTTCCTCTGCCGTTCCAGCCAGTCATTTAGATTTGATCTTATTTCCTGTTTATGCAAAAGATCAATGCACCGTCCCTTGATCAATCCATACATTTCATCAGCCAGAAAATCCATGACCATTCCCATGAGCCGCTTCCTCCGGATTTACAAAGAA
>CATLBO010000076.1 GCA_949879025.1 uncultured Hungatella sp.
CCCAAGCAAAGCGAAGCCGAGCCGCCCTCACCCCAAAAACAAAGCACCCCCCCCATTTCCCTCTCAAAAAAAGAATAGGAGACCAAACATTGGAAGAAAAAGATCCCACCCAAACCCCAGAAGACGAATACGAAAAGATATGCTACATCTGCCGCAGGCCAGAGAGTAAAGCAGGAGCCATGATTCAGATGCCAGGCAACATGAACCTCTGCCATGACTGCATGCAGAAAGCCTTTGACGCCATAACCAAAGGCGGCATGGACTTATCCCAGATTCAGAACATGCCATACATGAATCTGAATCTAAGCGACTTTGCCAACCTGAATCTTCCCAACACGGAGATTCCACAGAAAAAGCGGATTCGCAAAAAAGCCGCCAAAACTGCTGAGCCAGCATTCGATATCAAAGATATTCCGGCCCCCCACAAAATAAAAAGCAGCCTGGATGAATACGTCATTGGCCAGGATCAGGCCAAGAAAGTAATATCCGTAGCAGTCTACAACCACTACAAACGCATATTTTACAAAGACTCTTCAGTTGAAGCAGAAGACGGCATAAAAATAGAAAAATCCAACATCCTGATGATAGGCCCAACAGGAAGCGGAAAAACATACCTGGTAAAAACTCTGGCCCGGCTCCTGGATGTGCCTTTGGCCATAGCAGACGCCACGGCGCTTACAGAAGCCGGCTATATTGGAGATGACATTGAAAGCGTGGTTTCCAAACTTCTGGCAGCAGCAGACAATGACGTAGAGAAAGCAGAACGGGGCATCATATTTATAGACGAAATTGACAAAATTGCCAAGAAGAAAAATACAAATACCAGAGACGTCAGCGGAGAATCCGTACAGCAGGAACTGTTGAAACTGCTGGAAGGAAGCGTTGTAGAGGTTCCAGTAGGGTCAAACCAGAAAAATGCTCTGACTCCCATGGCCACAGTCAATACAGATAATATCCTTTTCATCTGCGGCGGCGCATTTCCGGATTTGGAGAACATCATAAAAGAAAGGCTAAACAAAACATCCTCTATTGGGTTTAAGGCAGAGTTAAAAGACCGGTATGATGATGATCCCAATATTTTAAGCCATGTTATTAACAAAGACCTTCGTACCTTCGGCATGATTCCGGAGTTCCTCGGGCGTCTTCCTGTTGTAGTTACCTTGCAGAAACTGACAACATCCATGCTGGTGGAAATTTTAAGACGCCCTAAGAATGCCATTGTTAAACAATATAAAAAACTTCTGGCCTTGGATGAGGTAAAGCTGGTATTTGAAGACGAAGCCTTGGAATGGATTGCCCAGGAAGCCCAGGAGAGGGAAACAGGCGCCAGGGCTCTGAGGGCTATCATGGAAGAATTCATGCTTGACATTATGTTTGAGGTTCCAAAAGACCCAGGCATCGGAACCGTGGTCATTACCAGAAATTATCTGGAGAAAAAAGGCGGGCCGCGGATTGAGATGCGGGGTTAAACAAAATCTGGTTCCGGCTATTCCCGGAGAGAAAGAAAGGAATCATAGAGATCCAAAGTACCGTATCCCCATTCACGATTGGGATACGTGTAGTTTGGATTTCTGTTTGCCCCCCGAATAAGCGTCGCTTTTACAAGATCGCTTCCGATGTTGGGGTAAACTCCTGCAGGGTACTGTTTTGAGTAGATATTTGCCACGGCTCCGGCTACATGGGCAGCCGCCACCGAAGAGCCGGTCATGCGCACCATAGGGTACTCTCCGGCAGCCGAGGAGATCCCAGGCCCGTATACATCCACGCCGGGAGCCGCCAGATCCGGCTTTATTGCGCCATCCCGGGTGTAGCCTCTGCTGGAATGGATAAAAAGACTTCCGTCCATATGGTTGTAAGTGCTGACCGTAATGGGAAAAACAGCATTGCCAGGCGCTACGATGGTGGTATAGGGATTGGCCTGAAGAAAGTAGGTATCCGAAGAAATAAATCCTTCAATGGGCAGCCACATATGATACATTCCGGTAAATGTAATAGTGGGGTAAACCCGGATACGCCAGATGCCGGGAATAGGGGAAATAAAACGAATAGATGCCAGGTAGCTGCTTTGGAATCCTAGGGCAGTGGCATAGGACACTACAATGGTGGTAGACTCTACGGAAAATGTTACCGTGGTTTCATTGTTTAAGGTCAGAGGAATCCTCTGGATGGTTTCTCCTGTGGGAGATACAAAGCCTACCGTATATATTTCCGGCGAATTGGCCCACAGCTCGACAGCAAAACCATTATCTTCCTCTCCTACCCGCAGTTCAACCTCGTCATAGTCAGAATACCCCCCTGCAGGACCGTTTACCTGTCCAAGATAGTGGTGCCGCAGACCGGCTTCATTGCCTGCAGGACATACGGCTGCAACAGCAAGGAAGGAGCGCAGGCTGTTAAGAACTTCTCCCACAGGGGAAGCGCCGCTGTGGCCGCCATGGTTCGTGCCCAGGCCGAGACAGATAACCAGAGGCATTCTGTGGCGGCGGGCCAGAAGCATTAAGTAAGTAATGCCCATCATAATATCATTGCTCTGGTAGGCATCTACGCCATCTGGTATCATGTAATACTGCCGTAAATACTCCTTGGCAGGCTTTAGCTTTACGATTCCCAGGCTGCATGCAGGGGCTGCTCCTACAAAATTCATGGAAGCCTCAAATCTTCCGGCGGCAATACCTGCCAGAAAGGTTCCATGGCCATTGGTGTCAGTGGACGGAACCATGCTGAGAGGAGCATCACTTTTAAGGGCATCATCAATATCACGGTCTGTGTATTCTTTTCCATACAGAAAAGGAAACAAAAACGGACGGTTGCCAGGCAGTTCAAATCCTCCGTCTTCTGCTGTCTGATCCCACATGCCCAGAATCCTGGTGGTGCCGTCAGGATTGCGGAACAAGGGATTTTGATAATCAATTCCAGTATCAATAAGCCCCACGATAACTCCTTCACCGTTTGAACCCAGAGCAGGCTGGCGGAATGTGGAAATAATTCCGGAGGCTTCCATGCTGGTAGTATCCATAAGGCCAAAAAGCGCCGGTATGGATTCATAGGAATGATTGGGGATGGCTAAAGGAAGCGCATCTCTGAGAGGAATATGGTAAATTACATAAGACTCATTAACATAACTGATACAGGAAGTGCCCAAGGTATCTGCCAGCTCATCCAAAGTGGCAGAACTGTGGCGGTAGATAAAATCAGCATAGTCCTGGCTGGCTACATTGGCGGTACAGTCGCTCATAGTCGAAATCCTGAAGAAGGTTTTCTTTATTATATGCAGAAAATAAATGAGAACCTACTGGACGAAAAAAGATAATCATAGTACAATGAGAAAAACTGTATCAAAAGTAAGGAAAGGAGTTTTACTATGGGATTCTTATTGCTGATTATAACCGTTTTACTGACAGATTTGGCAATTAAATCTGCCATTGAGGAAGCCGATCCGGCTAAATTTCCCAAAGAATTGGAAGGGACAGGCGGAATGGTCATGCTCCACAGAAAGCATAATGATGGTTTCCCAATGGGAGCATTCAGAGACAAGCCTGACCTGGTAAAGAATCTGCCTGTTATGGTGCTGTCTTTTGTAGCCAGCATATTTTTCTGGATTTTCCCCCAAAAGGGACATATGGCCGGGAAGATCGGAACAAGTCTGATTCTGGGCGGAGGCTTAAGCAATATTTACGACCGCATGAAGAGGGGCTATGTTGTGGACTATTTCAGCATCCGTTTTAAAAAGCTGGAAAAGATTATTTTTAATTTGGGTGATATCTGCATTTTTCTGGGAACAGCTATTCTTTTTGCAGCAGAGATGGTGCAGGCTGTAAAGGAACGCTGACCATAAGGCAGTACTACGGCTGACAGACATCTGTCCCTGGAGAATTGACAAATTTAAGGATATCATGTACAATAGCACCTAAAAATATTATGTATACAAGGAGTGATTTTTTTTGGATTCGAGTGACGTCATACAGTTGCTTATTTTAATTGTTTTATTAGGGTTATCTGCATTTTTTTCATCGTCGGAAACGGCGCTTACTACGGTAAACAAAATAAGGGTCCGGACTTTGGCAGAGTCGGGAATGGAGAGGGCCGTTGTCCTGTCTAAGGTAATTGAGCAGCAGGGAAAAATGCTGAGTGCGATTCTTATCGGCAATAATATTGTGAATCTGTCCGCTTCTTCCCTTTTGACTACGTTAACCATAAAGGTTTTGGGGAATAAAGCTGTAGGAGTTGCCACTGGTGTTTTAACTCTGCTTATTTTGGTATTTGGGGAGATTACGCCAAAGACCTTATCCACCATATCCGCAGAAACTATGGCACTGAGAAGCGCAGGAATCATATATGCCCTCATGTGGGTTTTGACTCCGGTAATTGCAGTGGTCAACAGGCTTTCTTTGGGAGTGCTGATGCTTTTGAGAGTTGATCCCAATAAAAGGCAGGAGATGATCACAGAGGATGAACTACGTACCATTGTGGAGGTAAGCCATGAGGAGGGAGTTATTGAAACAGAAGAGAAAAAGATGATCAACAATGTATTTGATTTTGGAGATTCTCTTGCCAAAGACATTATGGTCCCCCGAATCGACATGACATTTGTAGATGTGGAAGCCACTTATGAGGAACTGCTTGAAATTTTCAGAAAAGAAAAATACACTCGAATACCAGTATATGAAAATAATACAGACAATGTTATCGGCGTTATAAATGTAAAAGACCTGCTGCTGATTGATAAGCATGAAGAATTTCATATTCGGGATCATATGCGCAAGCCTCTGTTTACTTATGAATATAAGAAGACGGCAGAGCTTATGGTAGAGATGCGCGGCACTTTCAAAAATATTGTTATTGTTTTGGATGAGTACGGAGCAACGGCAGGTTTGATTACCCTGGAGGATATGCTGGAAGAAATCGTCGGGGAACTTCGGGACGAATTTGACGAGGACGAGGAGGAGAGCCTGATTGAAATGCAGCCTGGGACTTACTCAGTGGCAGGGGCTATGAAACTAAGCGATATTAATGACCGCCTGGGCCTGGAGCTGGAATCTGAGGATTACGATTCTGTAGGAGGCCTGGTTATTGGCTTGCTGGATCATCTTCCCGATGAAGGAGAAGAAGTTTCCGATAAAGGCATTCGGTTTATTGTAGAAAGCGTGGATAAGAACCGGATAGATAAAATCCGTATGATATTGCCTGACCAAGAGGGAGAAGAAGAGAAAGAACCTGCCGCTGCGGTTTAACCAGCCGGATTATCCGGCAGCAGAATACCGCAGAGCGACAGGGATGCCTAAAAGCAGTACTAGCTGGATACGCCTCCGATGATTCCGCTTCCTACACAGAATGCCAGAGTGGTGAGAAGCTGGGGCGTGTCGGCGTTAAGCCCCTTATTGATTACAAAGGATACTGCAAGCAGGATGAGAAAGTAAGAAAGCCCTGCAGCAAAACCGCAGAAAAACCTCTGTTTTCTGAGTCCTTTGCCCATAAGAAACCCAGCAAGGGCACAGGAAAGAAGATAGATGGCATTAACTGCCATTTTTACCTGCGCTTCCTTTAGACGGAATTTGTAAAGGGCAAGGGAAGTGACAACCAACAAGATACCTGACAGCAAATAGGAAAATAACAGAGAGCGAAGCAACACCCTGGGAGTAGAAGATGCCTCCATGGGAAACTCCTTAAATTTTTCTTGGTATACTATATTCACAGACTGGCTTTTATATGTACAAGAGTTCCAAAGGGAGAAAATAAGAGATGGGGAAGAAGGAGACAGGTCAAATTAAAGGCATACGGATCTGCACGCTGAACTATATTATGATCATATCGGCGGCTGTACTGTACATGATTCTAATCTATGCCACATTTCAGGTTTCTGTTAAATATGAAAGATTGATCAAAGCTACAGAAGATTATATCAGCAGTGAAAAAGACGGAGTGCTGATAAAAGAAGGATCGGATTATCTGACGGAACAGGCAAGGCTTTATGTGGTTACCATGGAACCGCAGTATTTGGAAGCATATTTTACAGAAAAGAATATTATCAGGCGTAGAGATAAGGCGCTGGAGGGGCTTCGGAGATACGAAAACAGTGAAGACGCCTATGAATTTCTTCAGCGGGCGTTTGATGACTCTAACCGGCTTACTAAAAGAGAAATTTATGCCATGGGCCTTATTGCCCGGTCCAAGGAGAGTTATATGGAAGATTTGCCTCAGGAGATCCAGGATGTGGTGTTTTCAGAAGAAGACGAAAACCTGGATTTTCAGGAAAGAGTCAAAAAAGCCCAGGACATGGTGTTTGATACTGCTTATCGGGAGACAAAAGAGCTGATAGAAAAAAATACCGACAATTTTCTTACAGCGATTGTAACATGGACAAGGAACAGGCAGACAGACAGTGCCGTTGCATTAAAATCCATTATACTAAGGCAGCGGCTCTGTTTCAGCATTTTGTTTGTGATGAACACCGTTACCTTTGTGCTTATTATTGCATTTATAATAAGACCTTTGATGTCATTTGTTAAATGCATAAAAGAAGAGAAAGAGCTGCAGGCTGCAGGCGCCTATGAGTTTAAATACCTGGCTGCGACTTACAATGATATTTACGAAGCGAATGAGGAAAATGAGAGAATGCTGCGTCATCGCGCAGAGCGAGATCCTCTGACAGGAGTGCTGAACAGGGGAGCCTTTGAACATATGAGGACAGTGCTGAAGGACGTATTTGAGCCAATAGCCCTGATTATTATTGATGTGGATAAATTTAAAGATGTCAATGATACCTACGGCCATGAAGCAGGGGATGAGGTACTTAAAAAAGTGGCCAATGTAATTAGGCGGGCATTCCGCACCCAGGACTGTGTGGCAAGAATCGGAGGAGATGAATTTGCAGTAATTATGACGGAGTGCACAAGGGAAATGAAGGATGTCATTCGGGCAAAGGCAGATTCCATGAACGAAAAGTTGCTTTCTGCCGACGGCCAGCTGCCAACCGTTTCTTTAAGCATTGGAGCGGCATTTTCATATCATGGCTTTCCGGAAGAGCTTTATGGCATGGCAGATGATGCGCTTTATCGGGTGAAAGCCAATGGACGGCGCGGCTGTTGTTTTTATGATGACGATATTTGCAGTGAGAATGATTGAAGTTCTTGCAGGATTGCAGGAGTTGTGCTATAGTTTATAAAAGCGTCTGGAAGGAATCCAAGGGACGCATTTAAGAAATGGAGGACAGCAAACCATGAAGAAGGTTAAGACTTTAAGCAATAATACGTTAAAGAATTCTATGAAAAACGGCGGATGCGGAGAATGCCAGACTTCCTGCCAGTCTGCATGCAAGACTTCCTGTACAGTGGGAAATCAGAGCTGCGAGAACAGCCGCCGGTAAGCCGCCGTATCTGATTGGCTTTGAAGTACAGACGGTTAGAACAGAGCATATGGCAAGGCGTATTATTTAGGTATGCCTTATGGCACCAGGTGCCCCTACTCCAAAGGAGTGTGGATTAAGGTATGCCCTTTGGGTATACCCCTACGGTCCGAGGGATTGTAGGGGTACTTTCTTTGCAGACTTAATTTTGCAGACTGACGGTCTTAGAAGGAGAATAACAGTGATTCATCAGTATAAAAATAATGGGTATGATATTATTATGGACATTAACAGCGGCGCAGTCCATGTGGCGGATGATGCAGTGTATGACGCCGTGGAATGCCTGTCAGAGAAACTGCCGGATATGGAGAAGCCCAAACCCATTCCGGAACCATTGAAACAGGAAGTCAGAGACAGACTTTCCGGCGTCTATGAATCCGGGGATATTGAAGACGCACTGTCAGATATACAGGAATTGATTGACAGAGAAGAGCTGTTTACAAAGGACATCTATAAAGACTATGTGGTGGACTTTAAGAACAGAAAAACAGTAGTAAAGGCGTTATGCCTGCACATCGCCCATGACTGCAACCTGGCCTGCAGATACTGTTTTGCAGAAGAAGGCGAGTACCACGGCCGGCGGGCGCTTATGAGTTTTGAGGTGGGAAGGAAGGCTCTGGATTTTCTTATAGCCAATTCCGGGAACAGAAGGAACCTGGAAGTGGATTTTTTTGGCGGGGAACCTCTTATGAACTGGGAAGTTGTGAAACAGCTGGTGGAGTACGGCCGCTCTCAGGAAAAACTCCATAACAAGCATTTCCGCTTCACCCTGACTACTAACGGCGTCCTGCTGAATGATGAGATCATGGAATTCTGCAACCGGGAAATGGGCAATGTGGTTCTGAGCCTGGACGGAAGAAAGGAAGTTAATGATAAAATGCGCCCTTTCAGAAAAGGAGCAGGCAGTTATGATTTGATTGTACCTAAATTCCAAAAGTTTGCAGACAGCAGGAATCAGACGAATTACTATGTAAGGGGAACATTTACCAGAAACAATCTGGACTTTTCCAAGGACGTGCTGCATTTTGCGGATCTGGGATTTAAACAAATGTCCATAGAGCCGGTTGTGGTGTCTCCTGATGAGCCCTATGCCATCAGGGAGGAGGATCTTCCCCAGATTCTTGAGGAATATGATAAACTGGCTGCGGAATATGTGAAGCGCCACAATGAAGGAAGGGGATTTAATTTTTTCCATTTTATGATTGACCTGAATCAGGGACCATGTGTGGCAAAGCGCCTGTCCGGCTGCGGCTCAGGTACTGAGTATCTGGCAGTGACTCCATGGGGCGATCTTTATCCCTGCCATCAGTTTGTGGGGCAGGAAAGCTTCCTTCTTGGCAATGTGGATGAGGGCATTACCAACACGAAAATCCGGGACGAGTTTAAGCTGTGCAATGTCTATGCCAAAGAGAAATGCAAAGACTGTTTTGCTAGATTTTACTGCAGCGGCGGATGTGCGGCCAACTCCTACAATTTCCACGGTTCCATTACGGATGCTTATGAGATTGGCTGTGAGATGGAGAAAAAGAGGGTTGAGTGCTCCATTATGATAAAAGCAGCGCTGGCCTGCCAATAATAAAACAAAGGAGATAAATGTTATGAAAAGCAGTAAAGGAAAGGGCCTTCTGGGCCTGCTTGCCATTCTGCTGTGCATCGGGCTGTTCGGATACTTCGGCTATGATACTATGGATGATATCAAGCTGGGACTGGATCTGGCAGGCGGTGTCAGCATCACCTACCAGGCCACGAAGGCAGATCCTTCGGCAGAAGAGATGTCGGACACTGTGTACAAGCTGCAGCAGAGGGTGCAGGGGTACAGTACGGAGGCTGAGGTGTATCAGGAGGGCGGAAACCGTATTAACATTGATATTCCCGGCGAATCGGATGCCAACAGTATTTTGACAGAGCTTGGAAAGCCAGGCTCCCTGGTGTTTATGGATGAGGAAGGCAATACAATCCTTACAGGGGATCAGGTAAAAAGTGCAAAAGCTGGCATCATGGATAAAAATGGAATAAGGGAGAATGTTGTCAGCCTGACGCTTACTGATGAGGGAAGCCAGAGGTTTGCAGAGGCTACCCAGGCCAATATCGGCAAGCTTATTTATATTATTTATGATAATGCTATTAAATCCGCTCCCAGAGTAAACAGCGCTATTACCGGCGGGGAGTGTTATATTGAAGGCATGCGGGACTATGAGGAGGCGGAGAATCTGGCGGCTACTATTCGTATCGGATCTCTGTCCCTGGAGCTGAAGGAACTGCGTTCTAATGTAGTGGGTGCCAAATTGGGACAGGAAGCTATTGCCACCAGCCTTCAGGCAGCCGCAATCGGGTTTTTAATAGTGGTTCTGTTTATGATTGCCGTGTATCGTATTCCAGGCGTTGCTTCTGCTTTAGCCCTGTGCCTGTATGTAGGACTGGAACTTATCCTTTTGTCTGCATTTGAGGTTACGCTGACTTTGCCTGGCATTGCAGGCATCATTTTATCCATCGGTATGGCAGTGGATGCTAATGTTATTATTTTTACTCGGATTAAAGAGGAAATCGGTGTAGGAAAAACCGTAAAGTCAGCTGTCAAAACCGGATTTTCCAAAGCCTTGTCCGCTATTATTGACGGCAATGTGACAACCCTGATCGCTGCAGTCGTGCTCTTCTGGAGAGGTTCGGGCACAGTGAAGGGGTTTGCGTCTACTTTGGCTATAGGTATTATCCTGTCCATGTTTACAGCCTTGTTTGTGACCAAAGGCGCTTTATATGCTCTGTATGCAGCGGGCTTCCAGGATGCGAAATTCTATGGCGTCAGGAAAGATGTCAAGGTTAGGGACTTTCTGGGAAAAAGGAAGGCATTTTTTTCACTTTCCATCGCAGCGATTGCTATCGGATGGGTATTTATGGGGATCGGGGCGTCTTCCGGAAAAGGAGCGCTTAACTACGGTATGGACTTTAAAGGCGGAACTTCCACCAATGTGACCTTTAATGAGGATATGAGCCTGGAGGATATTTCTACTAAGGTAGTTCCCGTAGTTGAAACGATTACAGGGGACCCAGAGGTTCAGACGCAGAAAGTGGCGGGAACCACAGAGGTTATTATAAAAACCAAGACCTTGGATGTGAATCAGAGACAGGCTTTGAATGAAGCCATGGTAGAGCAGTTTGGAGTAGATGCGGACAAGATTACAGCGGAAAGCATTTCCGGCGCAGTCAGCAATGAGATGAAGCAGGATGCTTTAGTGGCAGTAGTGATTTCCACCATCTGCATGCTGATTTATATTTGGTTCCGGTTTAAGGACATCCGGTTTGCAGCCAGTGCGGTTTTGGCCCTGGTTCATGATGTGCTGGTGGTTCTCACCTGCTATGCGGTGGCAAAATGGTCCGTAGGCTCAACATTCATTGCCTGCATGCTGACTATTGTAGGATATTCTATTAATGCGACCATTGTAATTTTTGACCGTATTCGGGAAAATCTGCAGACCAAGACTCACAAGGAGGATTTGGCGGCATTAGTAAACCGCAGCATCTCTGAGACATTTACCAGAAGCATAAATACGTCAGTAACTACATTTATTATGGTTCTTGTGCTGTTTATTTTGGGAGTTTCTTCTATCCGTGAATTTGCCCTGCCGCTTATGGCTGGCATTATCTTTGGAGGATATTCTTCCATCTGTGTTACAGGGGCTTTGTGGTATGTGCTGACTATGAAGAAGAAAGAAGTTAAGGCAGAATAATTATGAAATATAAAATAATCGCCAAAGACGGCCGGGCAAAACGGGCCCAGGTGGATACGGCCCATGGGACGATACAGACGCCGGTGTTTATGAATGTGGGAACTGTGGCTGCCATTAAGGGAGCTGTTTCCACAGACGATCTGCGGGCTATTGGAACCCAGGTGGAGCTGTCCAACACTTACCATCTCCATGTCCGCACAGGGGATAAGCTGATTAAACAATTAGGCGGGATTCACAAGTTTATGAACTGGGACAGGCCCATTCTAACGGATTCCGGCGGTTTTCAGGTGTTTTCTCTGGCAGGCATGCGCAAGATTAAGGAAGAGGGCGTGTACTTCAACTCCCATATTGACGGAAGAAAGATTTTCATGGGGCCTGAGGAGAGCATGCAGATTCAGTCTAATCTTGGCTCTACCATAGCCATGGCTTTTGACGAGTGTCCGCCGTATCCGGCTGCCAGAGAGTATATGCAGAATTCTGTAGACCGGACTACCAGGTGGCTTGAACGGTGCAGGCGGGAAATGGAGCGTCTCAACGGGCTGGAGGAAACCATTAACCGGGAACAGCTTTTGTTTGGAATAAATCAGGGAGGAACCTTTGAGGATATTCGGATTGCCCATGCCAGGACCATTTCAGGTATGGATCTGGACGGATATGCTTTAGGCGGCTTGGCAGTGGGAGAGAGCCATGAAGAGATGTACCGGATTCTGGATGAAACAGTGCCTCATTTGCCGGAGAACAAGCCTACTTACCTGATGGGAGTGGGGACGCCGGCCAATATTCTGGAATCTGTGGACAGAGGAGTTGACTTTTTTGACTGCGTGTATCCCTCCAGAAACGGGCGTCACGGCCATGTGTATACGAACCAGGGCAAATTGAATCTGTTTAACCAGAAATATGAACTGGATACAAAGCCCATAGAGGAAGGCTGCGGCTGTCCGGCCTGCCGTTCTTACAGCAGAGCCTATATCCGGCACCTTTTGAAGGCTAAGGAGATGCTGGGGATGAGATTATGCGTCTTGCATAATTTGTATTTTTATAATAAAATGATGGAAGAGATTCGCGACGCAATCGAAGAGCACCGCTACAGCCAGTATAAGGCTGAAAAGCTGGAAGGCATGGCAGGCGGGCAAAATTAAAGAGAAAAACCGGATTTTACGTGCGAGGCGGTGAGAAGCCGGGTAAGGAGGATTTATGGTAACTGCGAGTGCTATGGGCGGAGTTGGATTCTGGGTGGTGTATGCCGCATTTCTGATTGGACTTATGTATTTTATTGCAATCCGTCCTCAGAATAAGGAAAAGAAACGTTTGTCGGAGCTGATGGAAAGCATCGCTGTGGGTGACACGATTCTTACTTCCAGCGGATTTTATGGCGTTGTCATTGACATGACCGAGGATACCGTGATCATTGAGTTCGGGAATAATAAAAACTGCCGCATTCCTATGCAGAAGAGTGCAATTGTGCAGGTGGAAAAGCCGGAATAGGCTTTTGATGGGAAATCCCCCGTTTTTCAGGTGCAGCCTGGGGCGGGGGTTTTTGAGTATATAGAAGAAGGAGAGATGGTATAATGATTAAGAATTTTGTATTTGACATGGGAAACGTGCTGGTGTTTTATGATTCGTTTCGGGCGGTAAGGCGGTTTGCAGAGGGAGAGGAACAGATACAGGCTGTGAACACTTCGGTATTCATTTCGCCGGAGTGGCTTATGCTGGATATGGGGGTGATTCCGGAAGAAGAAGCCTTAAGGAGAATGCAGGCCAGACTGAGGGACCAACGTGAGAAAGAGGCGGCAAGACTTTGCCTGGAGCATTGGCATGAGTACTGCATGTGGCCGGTGCCGGGGATGGAGGAACTAACTGCCTGTCTGAAGGAGAAGGGATACGGGCTTTATCTGTGCTCCAATGCTTCTCTCAGAATGCTGAGCTGTTATAAAGACGTGATTCCGGGAATAAAGCTGTTTGACGGAATTTTGTTTTCTGCAGAGGTAAAATGTATAAAGCCTCAGAAAGAGATGTATGGCCATCTGTTTGACAGGTTTGGGCTGAAACCGGAAGAGTGCTTTTTTGTAGACGACCAGCCGCTGAACATTCAGGGGGCCAGGGAATGCGGCATGGATGGGTACTGTTTTGCAGACGGGGATGCAGGGAGGCTTAAAAAGATTCTCAATGAAGCTGGACAGCGTCACGCTTAAAGCTGCTGCAGACTGTGGATAAGATACAAAGGAGAGCGGATTATGGACATGGAGAAAACACCAGCAAATCAATCAAAAATTATTGTCAGGGAAACGTTTCAGATGGCCTGGCCCGCAGTTTTAGAGTCTTTTTTTGTGGCTTTGGCAGGAATGATTGACTCTTTGATGGTAAGTTCCATAGGGGCTTATGCAGTAGCAGCCGTGGGGCTGACCACTCAGCCTAAATTTATCGGGCTGGCCATGTTTGTGGCTGCCAATGTGGCAGTGTCTGCCATTGTAGCCCGGAGGAAAGGACAGGATGACAGAGACGGGGCAAACCAGACTCTGGCTGCAGCGCTTGTGTTTGTGGTTCTGGCAGGGATTGCAGTCAGCATTCTCAGCGTGGCGTTCGCAGATCCGATTATTCGTCTGTGCGGGTCCAATGAGGATACTCACAGCAGTGCAGTAGCCTATTTTCGGATTATTATGGGCGGGATGATGTTTAATATTGTTTCTCTGGCGATTAATGCGGCTCAGCGGGGGGCAGGGCGGACAAAAATCGCCATGAAGACCAATGTTACAGCTAATGTGCTGAATATGATTGGGAATTACCTGCTTATTGGAGGCAATTTGGGGTTCCCGGCCCTGGGGATTTACGGAGCAGCTTTGGCTACGGTGTTTGGAACCGTGGTGGCCTGCGGCATGAGCATTGCCTCAATTCTGCATAAAGACAGTTTTGTCAGCATTCCCTATATGATGGCCAGGAAGATCCGATTTCGGATGTCTTCTCTGAAAGGTATTTTCCATATTGGATCTAATATTTTTCTGGAACAGATTCTTTTGCGTATAGGATTTATGGCGGTTGCGGTTATGGCAGCGAAAATGGGGACGGACGCTTTTGCTGCTCATCAGGTGGGGATGAATGTTATGAGCCTCTCCTTTTCATTTGGAGACGGGATGCAGGTTGCAGCGGTGGCGCTGATTGGGCGGAGCCTGGGAGAGGAGAAGCCGGAGCTGGCCAAGGTGTATGGAGGCATCTGCCAGAAAATGGGGCTGGCTATTTCCATGGTATTGGCTGTGTGCTATCTTGTGGGAGGAGAATTGCTATTCAGCCTGTACTTTAAAGAGGCGCATATTATTGCTATCGGCGTAGAGATCATGAGGGTCATTGTGGTCATTGTGCTTCTGCAGATTTCCCAGGTTATCTATATGGGATGTCTGCGGGGAGCAGGGGACGTGCTTTTTACTACCATTGCCTCCACATTCAGCGTAACATTTGTGCGGACCGTGTGTTCTTACGGCCTTTGCTATACAGCGGGATTTGGGCTTATTGGCATCTGGTTCGGAGTTGTGTGCGACCAGATGTGCAGATTTTTGCTTACCAGGTGGAGATTTAAGTCGGGGGCGTGGACAAAGGTGAGAATATAGAGAGAATTACGGCTATGAAAACATACAAGATAAAAGAGTTTGCGAAAAATATCGGGGTGACAGAAAAGACTCTGCGCCATTATGAAAAGTTTAAGATTGTAGAGCCTTCTGTAAATAAGTCCAATGGGTACCGAAGCTATAATTTCCGGGATGCAGAGCGGATTCTGGCTTCCAAACGTTTCAGCAATATGGAGTTTTCGGTAAAAGAGACTTCCCTGCTGTTAAGTGAAAGCTCAATTGACGAGGTGATAAGCATGTTCAGAAAACAGCAAAAGCGGCTGGAAGAAAAAGCTTTGCAAATGCACCTGGTCACGGAGCGGATGAAAGAGCTGGAGGAGGAACTGAGATGGTTTAAAGAGGGGCCTAACAGAGGCTTTATGCATGAAGGAAAGGAATGGTGGTTTATCAAACATGTAAGCAACACACAATTTGTTAAGGACAAAGAGTCTCTTGCCATAATTCGAAAAATGATGGATGTCCTTCCCTGTTCCGTGAAAATGATGCCGCTGCCTGAGGAACCGGAAAAGGGCAGGGAGTGTATCTGGGGGATGGCCATAGAGCCCAGGTATGCCCAAAAGCTGGGCATAGATTTTAAAGAACCTATGGTAAAGTTTCCGGCTGCATTGTGCCATTACTATCCGGCAGTAATCTCCGGCAGAAAAGAGCGTGATTTGGAAGGCGGGCAGGATGTTCCATATGTTTGGCGGGAGATAAAAAAAGAGCTGAAGGGCAGGGGGCTTTCCGTGTCGGGAATTCCTTATGCAATAGGCAGCATTGATTCTTTTTCAGGAGAAAAAAGGGAGAAGCATTTTCTGTTCTGTACGCCTGTTAGTTGTTGACCTTGCCCTTGGGTCAGGGTTTATACTTTTCTTGTTAATCAAATGACAAGGAGAGGATACTATGAAAAAGAGAAGTTTATGCTGTACAATGCTGGCTATGGCCATGGTTCTGGGCGGATGCCAATCCGGAACGGGACAGGAAACTCAGACTGAGACGGCGGCAGAAAGCGTTTCTCAAAGCGCAGCTGAGACGGAGGAAGTCACGGAAGCCACAGAAACCTCCAGCCAGCCGGAAAACGGTTTGCAAGAAGCAGGGTATAAAGAGGGGGTTTACACCGCTCAGGCAAAAGGCAACAACGGAGATGTAAAGGTAGAAGTGGAATTCTCGTCAGATGCCATTGTCAAGATAACCGTGACAGAGCATCAGGAGACAGCAGGATTGTCAGATCCGGCAATTGAGAAGATCCCGGAGAGAATTGTGGAAGGCCAGACTTTAAATGTAGATGCTGTTTCTGGCGCAACGAATACCTCTAATGCCATATTGGAGGCAGTCGCTGACTGTGTGAATCAGGCAGGAGGCGATGCTGAGAGCCTGAAAACTAAAACAGCCCAGATCAATACAGCAGTAGAAGAGATGACGGCTGATGTGGTTGTAGTAGGAGGAGGAGCCTCAGGCTCCGGTGCGGCTTTGGCAGCTGCCGGGAAAGGGGCGAAGGTTATTCTACTGGAGAAGGCAGCCGGAGTTTCAGGGGCAGGAACCATGGCCGGAGTAATGTTTGCGGATCATAGTTCGCTTCAGAAGGAAGCAGGAAAAGAAGTGGATACTCAGTGGCTGTATGATCAGTACATTACAGATTCCAATTACAATGCCAATGCGGCATTGGTTACGAAGGTTATTTCTGAGTCCTCGGCTACAGTAGAGTGGCTTATGGAGAATGGCGTGAGGCTGACCCTTCTGGATGCCGGCTACGGCGCTCAGTTTAACCATAAAGGCATGCCTACCACGGCTCATGGATATACAGATGGCGGCAGTGCAGCGATTCAGACCCTTCATGAGCGCATAGCGGAATTGGGCGGAGAGGTGCTTTATGAAACTCCAGGTGAAGAGCTGATATTTGACGCAGACGGCAAGGTAGCGGGAGTGGCAGCAAAGAAACCAGACGGAACTACATTAAATATTCATGCAAAATCAGTAATCCTGGCCACGGGAGGCTTTGGCGGAAATAAGGAAATGATGGCTGAATATTTTGGGGAGAAGGCGGGAACCGGCCTTGTGGGAACCGCCACAGGAGACGGCCTTAAGATGGCCTGGTCTGCTGGCGCAGCAGAACATGGAAGCAATGTGGCGCAGTGGTTCGGTATGAAATATGATTCTGCTAAAAGCAAGGAGATGCCCAATGGTACGGGCAAGCTGACGGAACTGGTGAGAAATCCTCTGCTGTTTGTAGACAAGTACGGAAACAGATTCGGCAATGAGGAGGAAGCTTACGAGAGCGCTGCCCTGGGAACTATGATGTACAATCTGCCGGATGCAAAGATGTACATCGTTTTGGATCAGGGAATTGTAAGCGAAGTGGCCGAAAAAGGTCTTGCAGATGTATTTGTGGATAGATGGGAACATTTCTATGGACAAGGCGTCAGCTATGTGGAGAACGGAAAAACTGTAGATCTGGATGCAAGCACCGAAAATTTAAGGACGCCTAAGGATTATACGGAAACTCTGGAAGAGGCCGTGGCAGCAGGCGTAGCCTATAAAGCAGATTCCATTGAGGAACTGGCTCAGTTGTTAGGAATGGATAATCTGACCGAGACAGTGAATGCCTATAATCAGCTGTGTGCAGACAAAAATGATACTCAGTTCCATAAGGATGCCCATTTTCTGTATGCTGTAGACGAAGGGCCGTACTACGTGGTGGAGACGGCGCTTCGGTGTTTGGGAACTTTAGGCGGAGTTAAGATTAATGAAAATATGCAGGCTGTGGACCAGCAGAATATTCCTGTTGCTAATCTGTATGCAGTAGGAGCGGACGCAGGCGGAATGTACGGCAACAGTTATGTGATGTTTGAAGGCGGCACACTGGGATTTGCTTATATTTCCGGCAGAGTGGCAGGGGAGTGTGCTGCAGAGAATGCGTTTGGGCAGTAAAAACTGACAAGAAGACAGAAAAATATCTAAAGAGCAAGATATAAAGGGCAGTGATGCGGGCCGATGGAAATCGGCGGCATCACTGCCTTGGCATGTTAATGGGGCTGTCGCACTAAGTAATTAGTGCGCAGCTCCTTTTCTATGCAAAAAAATAACTGCCAGACCTCGAAAGTATCCGGCAGTTGGTGTAAAATTAATGTATGACCAAACACATTAACTTACAGAAA
>CATLBO010000077.1 GCA_949879025.1 uncultured Hungatella sp.
TCCCATTATTTAACAATTTGAGCACCAAGCTTCTTACTGGAGGATAATTCCGTATCTGCGGTCCGTGTACAATTAATATAGTCATATTTTTTCCTTCTCTATTTAAATATACTCTCCAGCCGTGAGCCTGAATGTACTACCCGTCATCATCGCACTGGCATCCGACATTAGGTATATAAGTGCTTCCATATAGTCGTTTTTCTCACACATACGGCCCATGGGAAGAATATCAGCAGCACGTTTTCTTAACTCTGCTTCACTCTCACCCTGTGATATCCTCAAACTGACCTCCCCCTCTGTGGGGGTCCACCCAAGCGTCAGATAGTTACAGCGAATCTGCTCTGTGGCATACTGATGGGCAATGTGTTCATTAAGAATTCTCAGAATGCCTTTGGTCATTGCATAAGCAGCTCTATCCTTCTGGCCACCCCATGCATGAGCAGAACCAGTCAATACAATACTTCCATTGCCATTCATGCGCATATACTTGATAGCCTGCTGACAGCAGAAGAATGCAGCTTTATAGTTTACTGTTGTTACCCAATCAAAAGTTTCTTCATCACATGTATCCAGAGGACTAACTGGGGTCACACCAGCATAGTTAAAAAAGCCATCAATCTTCCCGAATTTCTCGAATCCTTTGTCAAACAGGTTCTTGCAGTCCTCAACTTTCAACAGATCGGTGTGAACGAAAATACTATCAGTTCCAAATGTCCTGATGTTCCTAACCGCCTCTTTTCCAGCCTTTTCATCACGACCACCGATAACTACCTTTGCGCCTTCACGTCCAGCGACTTCGGCAAAAGCACGTCCTACGCCTTTTGTTCCTCCTGATATCACAATTACTTTGTCTCTCAATCTTTCCAATTCCATAACTGTCCTCTTTCTTCTGTGTTCTTTTACTTCCAGAAATCTTAGCTCACCCTCATGTTTCTGTAATTAAGTAGAAATACAGAACTGTGAGTGTAATTCTAAGAGGAGGTTAACGGAGTTCCAAAGCCTTGTTTACATCAAAGCCTTTAAGGAGCATATTGTTACCGTTCTCGTCCAACACTTTCACAGTACTCATGTAATATTTAAGCGTGTCCGCCAGTTCCATTTTGCTATTGCAGACAATATACATACGAGCCAGCACCTGCTTCTCGTTTCCAATCCATTCAGGTAGAACAGTATCTCCCTCATACAGACGCTGAATATTATCTACAACACGTTCGTCCTGCTCCCACTGATCAAACCCCTGAATTTTAGCAATCTTTCCTTCTTTAAGCAGGAACCAGAGTGTGGCTGCCCACTTTCCTCTTAATCTTGCATCATCCTCAGACTTTAGATCCGCATCTCCCTCTGAACCTGTAAGAGCAAAGCGAATAAGCATCTTACGCTGATCAAAGCCATGGATAGCCCTCATTAGCAAATGCGGCGCTTCTCCTTGAAGACGGAATCCCGTGTCGTATACATAGAATTCACCATTTTCATAGAAGGCTGAAAGCATGAGAACACCATTCTCAATTCCGATTTCCTTAAACAGTCTTACCGCATTCGGATGCATTCGCTGGAAGTATTCATCAATATGCTTTGACGGATAGGTACCACCAAGACACACTCGGCTCACCCCCGGCTGCTCGTCCGTTGTATAACGGTCATAGATGCAGGAAGCAGAACAATATCCGTCCTTAAACGTATAATACATGCCCATATCATCACACTGCATATACTTTTCAACGATGAACCGTTTAGAATGTGAGGCCTTTAAAGCAATCTCTACACCCTTTTTCAGTTCTTCCTCGCTGTATGCCACAGTCATGCCAACTCCACCGCCATTATCAACGGGCTTGACCATGACTGGATACTGAATTTTTGCCAAATCCTCGGAATCCATACTGCTATCCAAATAATACTCCGGAATACCATGGACACCGTAACGCTCACAGGTAGCTTTAAACACATCCTTAAAGGCGAAAACATCAACTATCTGCTGTGTAGCATAGCAAGGCAGATCAAGAGCTTCACAAACTTTGCAATACATCGGAACTAAGATGTCAGCAACGCCAACCAGGACGCCGTCCACCTGTTCATCGGCGGCAATCTTAATAACAGCACCAACATCTAATCCATTATAGGTATAAGCTTTCCAGGCATAGGATTTCGCTGGATCCGTTGCTCCCGCAGATGCAATAATTGTCTTTATTCCCCAGCTGTTAGCAATCTCAACAAGCGGAATAGTTTCAGGGTTACCACCAAGGATTAACAGTTTCTTTCCTTCGAATTCCCGTGTTTCGATTTCCTTACTCATTTTCTTATTCCTCTCTACGCCATTTTCAGCGATTTCGTGAATTGATATTTCGTCCTTGCACTCTATGAAGTCTGATGTTGCCTATCGTTTCATGTCTTTATGAATTCTACTTCTGTTATTGTCTGAATATTGGTGGTAAAAGTTTTGCTCTCTAAGCGAAACTTTTAGGTCAACCCCGCATATCAGGATCTAGAAAAAAGAAATGCAGAGATAGTAATTTAGTAGGAAATGTAGGAAGCAACATAAAAACTAGGATTTAAGGAATGAAAGAAGATTAATAACTTTGTGAGCGGACAACTTCCGGCTACTTTAATAGCCTGTCCACCCTCACCGGCTGCTTCAGCTGGCGGGGTTAGTGTTCTTCTCACCAAGGCCTATATTCTTCACCCTGTTGCATAATTAACATTGGTAGTTTATTCTCTCTCATAAGGTCATAAAACGCTTTAAGATCACCGCCATGAGATGCAAACATCCCGTAGTGACAGGGAATTGTAATCTTTGGCTTTAATTTATCCGCAAGCTTGACTGTATCCTCACTGCTCATGTTCCCATACATTCCGTTAATAGGAGAAATCAGCACATCAATATCCCTAGCTACATCCTTGATTTCATCAATCCGATCCAATCTCAAACAGCTGTCTCCAACTTCATATATAGTTTTGCCATTAACTGTAATAACCACACCTACAGCATCAGGAGCGCCGGAACCATGGTCACAATTGACAAAAGCAATTTCAAAGTCACCAGAATAGTAATGGTCGCCCGGCTTCACATAAGTGATGGAATCGTTGTAATAGTCCATCTGTAGTCGATGTATCAACTTCTCACAGTCAATAGAGCAAAAAAGCTTACTCCCCTTACTAACCATCTCTGGTACAGCATCAATATCAAAATGATCAAGATGGGGATGCGTGCAAATAACAACATCAAAGGTTAAGTCGGTAGAATCCAAAATTTGTGGAAGCAACCTTTTAAACCCCTTATGTCCTTCAAGCCTTTCTGCGCAGTTAGAGAGATAGAGGTCAATAGCAAGAAGCTGACCACTACTACTCTTTATTATGTACCCTGCCTGCCCAGTACTAAGCAGCGCCGGACCTTTGCTGCTTAATACTTTACTCTTCAAATCAAGCATGTGAAGTCATCACCCTCTTTCGCTTCTCTTCCTCTTCCTTTATTGCCTCCACATCGAGAAAACGGTTTAATATTTCCTCTTTATTCTTCGGTATTGTTACTGTGAGAATTTTCTTCTGACTGATACCGAGGTCTTGAAGTCTTGTTTTAATCCTCTCCGCCACCAGCTCATCCACCGTTGCCAAAAGGACATAGTCAAAAGAACAGCTGACTATGCTCTCAACCGGATCAACATTTAGACCACAGCGTCGGTACTCCCAGAAGTCGTCATCAAACCACGCAACCACATTGCAGTGCTTCGTTTCTTTAAATCGGTTTACCAACTGTTGTCCAAAGGTTCCAGCACTGTAAATAATCACATTTTGACCATAGTAAGAGCTGCCAAATGTACTGTAGTCGTCATTAGGCAGTCTGCCTCCTGAACGAATCAATGCGATTGATAAGATATAATCGATTACTTGGTTTTGTATCTCCAGCTCTGGTTCTACTTTCTGGCTCCATCGAATCAGATACTGGAAGAGATAACTAAGCTTCAATGCCTCAATACTATAACCAGCACTCTGTTTAAGCATTGAATCTTCACGCTGTCGATAGTGATAAGCCACATTATCAACAATAGCAACTTTTGAACATCGTAAAAGCGCAGGATAAGTAACTGCACCATCCTCGCCAATTGTTATTCTGTTGTCAACAGCAGACTGTGCTTCCAAAAGTATTTCTCTCTTGAACAGTTTATTCCAAACATAAGTAGATATTCCTGGCCTATAGAAAGGTACAGAAGACATCATCATCTTCCATAAACCTTTCAATCGTTCTCCATCATATATTCCAGGAGGAATTGTGTTTGTAAAAATAGCGGATTTGCTGAACAGCTCCCGCGTAAATCCAGCACAAACCATATCCGCATTAGATGTAAGTGCAGATATCACAAGTCCTTCAATAAACCCCTGTCCTATCCAGTCATCACCATCTACATATGAGATATAAGAACCGTTTGACTGCTGAAGACCTGCTTTACGGGCACTGACTAATCCGCCATTCGGCTTATGTATAACCTTGATTCGCTCATCCTTAAACTTATACAAATCACAAATCTCGGGACATCTATCTTTGGAACCATCATCCACAAGTATAATCTCAAGATTTTTGTATGTTTGATTTAATATGCTTTCAATGCACAGCCCTACATAACGGTCAATCATGTAGATCGGTACAATGATGCTTACTAACGGATTATCCATTTCAGTTTCTCGCTTTACTTAACTTCTCTAACAACTGCAAAAGCCTCGGCATATTTCTTGCAAACTGTACTACCTCTATGCATAGCTAAAGCTTTCAATGTTTCAAGAGATCTTGGATGCGGGTATTCGCAAAGCTGTGATCTATGACACTCCATAGCTTTCAACTTTATTTCAATCTCATCTGTTATGTCCACAAACATTGTTGGGATAAAAATATTGTCTACTGATGGTGTGTTCCAGTCAGTTTCTGAAAGAGTCTCATACGCATAAACCGCATTAAGATTTGGAAAAGTCGCAGGACGTAGCGCAACCATAGCAGCTTCAATTGTCATCCTATGATCGATATGCATATCGCCCTTATGTGGAATGAATACAATATCAGGATTAAGTTTAATCATATGTTCTTGAAATGCAGAGTTCAGCTCTCTCGTGGTCATCTCCCTAAGTCCAACGACAGGAAGATCCATGAAATGTGTCTTTACCCCCATCAGATCGTGAGAGACTATTGCTTCTCTTTTCTGTAGCTGAACCATTTCATTATCTAAATCACCTGCGGTGACTTCACAAACAATTACCTCATGACCTTGCTTAACCAATTTTGCCATTGTCCCGCCAACGCCGAGTATTTCATCGTCATTGTGTGGAGCTATTACAATCACTCTCATCTATTCTCATCCGCCTTTGCATCTGAATATAGGTTTGTGCCTATGAATTCTTCTCTATTGCCACCAACTCTATATTCAGCTCCAGCAACTACCTCTCTCAAAACAGCAAAAATCATTTTCAAATCAACAATAAAACCACAATTCTCTATATACCAAATATCATTTTCGAACTGGTCATTCCACGACCATGTTCTGAATGGTTTAAGTGGTACGCATGCAAATCCCGGTCTAACATCATGACGGTGTTTATGTCTTTCGGTATAGAGCGGAAGATAGCGAACCAATAATGGCCTTGGTCCGATTATGCTCATCTTGCCTGTGAAAATGCAGAAAAGTTCAGGCAATTCATCTAGCGAAAGCCTTCTAATAATTTTCCCAAATTTTGTTGCTCTTTGATCTTCCGGTAGCAATACACCTTTGCTGTCACGCTCATTCGTCATAGAACGAAACTTGTAAATCTTGAAAATTTTTCCGTTAAGTCCCGGACGCTCCTGGGCAAACAGTACTGGTCTTCCGTGGAATATTAGCTCCAAAATAAAAATCACTAGAAGTAATGGACTCAGTATAACAATAGCCAATCCGCTTAAGAGGATATCAAGCAGTCTCTTAATCACTAATGTGTAAAATGTTCTCCTTGCCTTTGGCATATCTTCTGACATACCATCACTCCTATCACTTTGCTGGATTACCTTTAACTACAGCACCATCCTCGACATTCCTGACAACCACCGACCCCATCCCCACGATTGATTTGATTCCCACATGCCTGCCATCACGGATTGTGCTGTTACCACTTATAAACGCTTGATTTCCTGTGGACGAGCTTCCGAACATTATAGTTTCACCAACCACAAAAGTATCCTCTCCAAGAACAACATTATGAGAGATGAAGGTGCTGTTATCAACTTTGACACCTCGGTGAAGGATTGTATTATCAATAGCCCCACGCGCTATGACAGTTAAAGCGCCAATCTGTACATCGTCCTCTATAATCACACCGCCGAACTGCGGCATGGTTAAGGCTTTACCATCCTCATCACGATCAGTAGACAGCCCATCAGCACCAATTACTGTATTCTCTTTTACAACCACATTGTTCCCGATGTGAATCTCACCAACTAGCTTTGCCCCTGTTCCTATATAACAGTTGTCGCCTATGATAACTTCCCCATCAATAAATGCTCCAGGAAGTATCCGGCACTCTTTCCCAATTTTTGCAGTCTTGGCGATGTATGCTCCATTTACAAGTTCAAAATCCCCAATAGGTGGGTAATATGTGATGTTATTATCACGGAAGAAAGCGCAATAGCCATTCTTCGAATTCAAGCATTTTATTACTGCATGTTTTTCTTCATATATTTCAGGTACAGGTATGGCATCAGGCCAGAATACAAGACAATCATTGCATGTTAATAAAGCATCCGCATACTGAAGATAGCCTTCTGTGACGAACATCACAGCATTATCTTTAGGATTGTTCAGTGATGCCGGGCGAACAACATCAAAGCCTTTCTCTGGAACATACTTAGAAACATTAACCTTAAAATACTCCTTCATTATTCTGCTCCTACAATAAATACATAGTTTGTTGTAGCTGATCCTCCGATGTTAAGCATTATTACATTTTTTGCACCTTTAATTTGATATCCACCAGCCGTTCCTGTCACCTGTTTATTGAGATCCAACAGCATTCTCGCACCGGAAGCCCCTACAGGATGGCCGCATCCAATAAGACCGCCAGAAGGATTGATCGGCTTCTTCCCATCAAAAGCGATAAGCCCTGCCTCTACCGCCTCATACTCCTTGCCTGGTTCTGTTAGTCCAAATGCACTGATAGCAGCATATTCAGAAGACGTAAAACAATCATGGGTTTCAAACACATCAATATCATCCACATTCAAGCCTGCTCTTTTGTAAGCATCCAACACTGCCTGTCTCGTCCAAGGGAGCACATACTCACTATACTCGTTATCTGCCATCTTCTTATCAAACAACAATGGAGCGGTTCTATGGCCATATCCTTTAATTATCGCTTTTCCCTTATACCCACGCTCATCTATATATCTATCACTGCACAGCACAACGACAGCCGCACCATCCGTAACTTGCGAACAATCTGACACACTAAGTCTTCCGCCAACCAGAGGATTCGTTTCTGTATTTCTTGCGCTTGCCTGCTCGTAGCTCATGAACCACTTGCGGGTTTGTGCCAATGGATTTCTCTTAGCGTTTTCGTAGTTGAGCACACAAATCTTAGCCAAGGCATCCATATACCGTTTTTCATCCAGCTCTGGGTACTTCTTAAGCGTCTCGTCTGCAAGCTTTCCAAACAGCTTCGGGAATGGCAGGTCTATGCCTCTGCCTTCCTTATCGTAGTAAGCGGCACGCCCTAAATAATCGCCACCTACTCGGCTCTCTACTGTTTTCATCAACTCCCAGCCGACAACAATGGCCACATCATACTCTTCTGCTCTTATTTTTGTGGCTGCAGCATCAATAGCAACTGAACTTGAAGCACAAGCAGCTTCGTATCTGGCACTCGGCACGCCATAAAACGCTGGATTTACTTCTGTGAGAAATGCTCCGAGATGTCCTTGGTCAACATACTTCTCAGCTATGAAGTTACCTACGAAACAAGCTATTCTATTCTCTCGGTTTAAGCTCTTTATATCATCGAATGTCAGTCCGGCATCAGTTAATCCATCAACAACTGCTTCTTTCAGCAACGCCACCATGCTCTTGCCTTCTTTAGTCCAGTTCCTCTCAAAATCGGTCTGGGCTCCACCAAGGATATATACTTTACTCATCCGATCTTCCTCCCAGACTTGAAATAGATTCGATAGTCATACTTTGAAGGTTTTACATCAGTGAGTAGATGATCCACATCAACCTTCTGACAGATTTCCGGGAGACGAGTTTTTATGAGTTCAGGAACGTCAGCAACAGTATTTAATGCTTGGTACATCGCCAGTGGCGGACACCAATTGAATCCTGTGGCCATAACATCATCTGCTGCCGTAATGTCATACCCTACCTCTTTAGCTGCATATAGCGAATAGATAATGTATTTGAGTAAGAAGGACAAACATATCTCAGCCTCCTGACTATGGTTATCCACAAGTCTCTCAAAAGCCATCTGATAATCGCCTTCCTCAATTCGTCTTTTCATCTTATCTGCAAACGGGAAAACATAGGGTATCACATCACGATACAGCCCTGTGTTAATGTCATACACAGTCTGTCGCGCTAATCCATTCTCATAGCTGAGTCTTTGATACAGGCCGCCACCGCTTTTACGGCCCAATTTTCCATCTTTCACAAGCTTCTGAATAAACTCAGGAAGAACAAATGTCTCGTGGTTATAGTCAAAAGTATTTGCATAGATGTTATCTACAATGGCCTTATGAACATCCAGTCCTACGAAATCAGATGTGGTTAATGGAGCCATGGTGCGACCTGTAAAAGAGCCTAGGAGAGCATCGATATAGTCTATACCGCCGTTGTCTTTGTAATTCTCAGCATACTGAGCAGCTTCATTTATTAACTGGAAGCCAATACGATTTCCCAAGAATGCCGGAGAGTCCTTGACTTCGACAACAGTTCTATGGAGGACAGTCTTCAGATATTGTTTAAGCTCATCCTTCACCCCCATATCACTGTACTTCGTAGTTGAAAGTTCACAAAGTGGTAACGTATAGGGAGGATTGAACATATGAATACCGAAGAAACGATGTCTTAACTTTTCCGGGTAACATTCAGCTATAGTCGTTATTGATAGACCTGATGACCCAGTTCCCGATACAGCTGTAGGCTTCATAAATCTGCCAACCCGTGTAGCTATTTCCGCCTTAACGGCCAAATCTTCCTTAGAGCTTTCAAAGATAAGATCTGAATCTGCCACACAGGAATCGAGCATAGAAAAATCTGCGGGAATCAAATTATGGCAAATCGCATCAGCCTTAACTGACTTTACGATCCTCGGAATCATCTTCTTAACCTTTTCAATGTCCCGCCCAACACAATAAACCTTTGCATTTCCAAACGAGGCAAAGATTCCTGCTATATTTGCGCCCATAGTCCCGGTCACGCCTATAACTATAACCGTCCGTATATTCATCAGTATTTCTCTCCCTTAATAAAATTTCTGTTTATATGTCCAAGTTCTCTATTGAACTATTATCAACCATATCCACTACCTTTCCAATAACCTGCGCTGTTTAGAGCGGCTTTCGCTTTACAAGCAGCATTTTGTTTTATCAGATAAACTTTTAGGTATATGTGATTTTGTAATAGCATGTAAAGATATATATTTTCAGGCATTATCCAAAAATTCATCAAATGGCATCGACAGGCTACCCTCCAATCCTACTGAAAGCACCTATGAATAATCTCTATTACCCTATCCTGTTGTTCTGCTGTCATCTTGTTATCGCTTGGTAAACACAAGCCTCTGCGAAAGATGTCAGCTCCAACGTCGACACCTGACCCACTGATATATGCATTGCTCTTACCTCTACCATTCCCTTCTGTAGTAATGAACGCATTGGTTTTGTAGATTGGTTGCATATGCATGGGCTTCCATATCGGCCTGCCTTCCGCACCAAACGCAGCTATAGCTGCGAGTATTTCACCAGGACTCGATTTTCCCGGTTCAGTCGTCCACAGCTCGTCCATCTCACCCCTTACATGAGGTGCCATGGCGTCCACATCTATCAATAAGCAGCTCATCCAGAAGTTGGAAACACTTCGTTCTTCATCAAACGGATTCATAGACACAGGTAAGTCCTTAAGACCTTCTCTGTACCGCTCATATATCATCTTCTTCTGCTGTATGTGTTCATCAAGATACGGAATCTGACCTCTTAGGCATCCTGCAATAATATTGGACATCCGGTAATTGTACCCGATCTCCTCATGCTGATACCATGGCGCAACCTCCCGTGACTGTGTTGACCATTTTCTAACCTTATCTGCATCCTCCTTACAGTCAGTCAAAAACATGCCTCCAGAACTACCGGTAATTATCTTATTTCCGTTAAAACTTATACAGCTATAGTCGCCCAAAGATCCTGTCTCAACCCATCTATCACCCAGCTTATACTTAGCCCCCAAAGACTCAGCTGCGTCCTCAACAATCAGAGCACCATGGGCATCAGCTATATCCTTAATCTCCGCCATCTTCCCTGGCGTGCCATACAGATGAGCAACGACAATAAATTTCGTCTCTGGGTATATCTCAAAAGCTCTTTCCAGCGCAACCGGATCCATATTCCAGGTATCAGCTTCCGTATCAATGAATACCGCCTCTCCGTCCTCGTATGCAACTGGGTTTATGCTTGCATCAAAAGTTACATCCGAGCAGAACACTCTATGTCCCTGCAACGTCCCGACATTAGGCCGTGCCTGTCCATACAGTTTTTCACCAGCCAGTTTTATAGCTAAATGCAATGCGGCTGTACCGGCAGACAGAGCTACAGCATGCTTCACACCGACATACTCTGCTATCTGCTTTTCTACTTCATTTATATTCTCCCCTACTGTACTTACCCAGTTCGTCTGTATAGCCTCATCTACCCACCGCTGCTCATCTCCATGCATGGTAGGAGAAGATAACCATACCTTGCTGTCGAATTTTTTAATACCGGAAAAACGCAGATCTATAGTGAAGTCGTGTAACATTTTTATACTCCTATCCCGGTTCTTCGCCGGTATGTATTCATTGTTATTCGTTTTATGTTCTTCCCTCAATCTCATTTGAGTCTCACTTGCAAACAGATGAAAGTGAGAATTGAACAATTTCTAAGGACTTTCAGCCCCATAAATAAAGACTTTTCGAACCATCCTCAACCTGTCGAACTGTCTCAAAGACGTTATTGCCGTTAAAAGAAATGCAATTGTAATCACCGAAACTTTCTGCCTCTTCCCACTTTATACTTCGCATTCAGAGGTTCAGCAGTGTATTTCACACCGATATACTCTGCTATCTCTTTTTCAACCTCGTTGATATTAGCGCCAGCAAACCTCACTCAATTCGTCTGAATTGCCTCGTCTACCCACTGCTGTTCATCTCCATGCGTAGCAGGGAAATAAGCCAGACCTTACGGTCGTTCAAAAGCCTATCCTGCAATTCCTGCATTTCCACGAGACTCTCATAGAGACATTACCCTGAATAGGGCTGCTCATTTGGTTTAGCTTCTGCAGCTTCCAGCTAAGATACCAGCCATCATTACTTTTTCATATCCTTTTCCTTAACTACTGCCACAAAAATACTCCTTTTTGATAAGAATTGCTGTATTTGAATTCTTACCACAAAGAAGCCATCTTTCATAAAGGCACAAACTGATTTATACTACCGATATATCGTTTTGCAAATATACATATTCTTCCCAAACTTATTTTTCATCTGTCCCCAGCATCTCAATTCCCATCTTAAGTTCCATCTTTCTCCCCATAAATTCCACCTCCACCGCTACTTCCCTCTTATGCAGATTCACCTTCACAATATTTCCCACATAACCTTTCAGCGGCCCGTCAACCACCCGTATCTGCTTTCCTTCCCCCACCATGACTCCAGACAAAGAGGTTTTATGTTCCCTGTTCCCAATACTTTCAACAAACCTCTTTTCTTTTTCACCTAATGTCAAAAAGTAATCCCTCTCTCTCCCAAGCACCTTTGTCAATTTCGGAACCTCTTTTAATTCCTCATACAATTCCCCCGGCTTTTCCGAAATTACAAATACATATCCCTGAAACAATACTTCCTCCACCTTATTCCAACTGCCATGAAACTTTTTCAGTCTTTCCCTCTTCGGAATAAAACATTCTTCAAGACAATCCGGCAAAACCATTTTCCTGATCATATCAGCAGTTTTTTCCTCCTGCCCCCCAATGGTCTGTATGACGTACCACATATTTATCTCTCCACTCTGTCATTCGTTCCTATGGTAATCCGTAATTCTGCACACCCATATACTCATGTATTTCCCATTTTGGGCAAGCTTCGCCATCCCGCAACCATAAAAACCACTGCGGCCCTGCTCTGCCAATATGACCATGAGAACCTAATTCCTGTGCCAATGCTTCAGCAATTCTATCCTCAATCCTGAATGCTTCCTTTATCCCTTTTCTTTATTTACCTACTTCCCTTTCTCATAAATCTCCAGTCCAACCGTTATCTGCTTCTGGCCGCCGGCAAAAGGAATTTCAATCTCCGCCGTCCTTTTATGCCGGTCAATTCTCCGTATCAGAGACTCCCGACCTTTCAGCGGTCCACTGGTTACAATAGCAGCCCCATTTCGGATAACACCCTTGGATATTTCAATTAAGGAACCATTGTCGCACAATTCCTTCAGATACGGAGCCTCACAAGGTGTCATAGAGATTTTATCCTTTTCCTTAGAACTCCCCTGCCGTTTCCTTTTCCCTGACACATCAGTCCCAGCTACGAAAACATACCCAGGCAAAACCATCCGTTTTTCCAGATGCCATGTTCCGCCGTAACGCATCATACGCTGATACTGAAAACACAAAATCTCTTCCATTTCTCCCGAATCCATGATTTCAGGGCAACGATTCATATAATCCGTCTCATTGCCCTCCGGGCACTTCAGCAGATACCAGATTATTCTCATCCCCTTAAAATTAATTCTAGATCTGTCGTTAAACAGACAGTTAAGCGACACTTTTTATTCAAACCTATTAAAAAAGTTTATTTTTTTAACGTTTTCGATTATATCATTAATTCTGACTAGTGTCAACAGAAGCAAGTTGTTATTTTATTCCTAAAATTCCAAAGATAATACTTGAAATTTTGTTATAAACCAACTGATATCTAACAATTTTTCCTTCGCAGGAGTATTGTAAGTGTCGCTTAACTGTCTGTTAAGCGACACTTTTTTGCGTTGCCTTGCCAAAATGCATAGCCAAAAGCAGCTGGTTTTCAGCGGCTCTTTTTACAACAAAGTTAACATATCTTCCACCAAATCCCATCATACCTAAACCAGGTTCGTATACCCCATCAAACTTCTGTCCGCCTCTTTGGCCGCCTCCCTTCCTTCCCGGATGGCCCAAACCACCAGGGACTGCCCCCTGTGCATGTCACCGGCTGTAAATACCCTGTCCACGTTGGTCCGGTATCCTCCGTCAGCCGTTTTCACATTAGCCCGCTGATCCACATTCACCCCAAAGGCATCTGTCACGTACTTCTGGCTCCCTGCAAATCCTGCTGCAATAAGTACCAGATCTGCAGCCGTTTCCTTCTCGCTGCCTTCCACAGGCACCATCTGAGTTTGCCCTGTCTTAGGGTCTTTCTTTGCCTCCAGCTTTACCAGGATCACGCTGCAAAGCCTCCCGTTCTTATCTTTCTTAAACTCCTTCACCGTAGTCTCATAGACCCTGGGATCTTTTCCGAACACCGCAGCGGCCTCCTGCTGCCCATAGTCCGTTCTGCACACCCTGGGCCACTCCGGCCATGTATTGTCCTCTGTTCTTTTTTCCGGCAGCCTGGGCATCATCTCCAGCTGCATCACCGAGGCGCAGCCATGGCGGATACAGGTTCCCACGCAGTCATTTCCCGTGTCGCCGCCGCCGATGATCACCACCTTCTTTCCTTTTGCCGACACAAACTTCCCGTCAGTCAGACCAGAATCCAGCAGGCTTTTGGTGGTTCCTTTTAAGAAATCTACCGCAAAATAAATCCCTTCCGCCTCCCTTCCAGGCACCTTTATGTCCCTGGGATTGGAGGCGCCGCAGGCCAGGATCACGCAGTCAAATTCCTTTAAAAGCTTTTCCGCCTTGTACTCCCTGCCCACATTGACATTGGTTTCAAATACAATCCCTTCTTCTTCCATAACATGGATCTTCCGGTCAATCACATGCTTTTCCAGTTTCATGTTGGGAATCCCATACATGAGAAGGCCGCCGATTCTGTCATCCCGCTCAAACACAGTGACGCTGTGCCCTCTTTTGTTCAGCTGGTCGGCAGCAGCCAGACCTGCAGGGCCTGACCCTACCACTGCCACTTTCTTCCCGGTCCGCAGTCTCGGCGGCCTGGCAGCGGCGGTGCCGTCTGCGTAAGCATGCTCAATGATGGCATACTCGTTTTCCTTAATGCTTACAGGCTCATCATACAGCCCGCAGGTACAGGCAGCCTCGCATGGCGCCGGACATACTCTGGAGGTAAACTCCGGAAAACTGTTTGTTCGTTTCAGCCGGTTATAGGCCTGGGCCCAGTTGCCCCTGTAGATCAGATCATTCCACTCCGGAATCAGATTATTTAATGGGCATCCTGACACCATGCCTTTCATCATCATGCCTGACTGGCAGAACGGAACTCCGCACTCCATGCATCTTGCTCCCTGGCGCCGCTGCTCCTGTTCGCTTAAAGGAGTATGGAATTCATGATAATCCTTAATTCTCAGCTTTGGGTCCCTTACCTGGCTGGCAGCCCTGTCAAACTCTAAAAATCCTGTTGGCTTTCCCATGTCTTCACTCCCCTTTCTACTGTTCTCTGGTATTGGCATAAAATGCCTCTATCTGCGCCTGTTCGCTGCTTAACCCCTTCTCCTCCATCTGCACAATGGTATTCATCATGCGCCGATAGTCATGGGGCATAATCTTCTTAAACCTTGGCAGGTATTCTCCGAAATGCTCCAGAATCTCCTTGCCCTTGGCAGAGTTAGTGTATGACACATGCTCCTGAATCATTTCCTTAAGTTCCAGAACATCATACTTGCCTGCCACTTCCTCCAGGGAGACCATTTCCTTGTTAAGACGCTGATACAGATCATTGGCCTCATCCAGCACATAGGCAATGCCGCCGCTCATGCCGGCAGCGAAATTCTTTCCTGTAGTTCCAAGCACCACCACTCTTCCGCCGGTCATGTACTCACATCCGTGGTCTCCCACGCCTTCCACCACTGCCACGGCCCCAGAATTACGGACAGCGAACCGCTCTCCAGCCACGCCGTTAATAAATGCCTTTCCGCTGGTAGCTCCATAGAGAGCCACATTGCCGATGATAATGTGGTCCTCCGCCTTAAATTTTACGCCTGCAGGCGGATACACCACAAGCTTGCCGCCGGAAAGTCCTTTCCCGAAATAATCATTGCTGTCTCCCACCAGTTCCAAAGTCAGCCCCCTGGGAATGAAGGCACCGAAGCTCTGACCGCCGCTGCCTCTGCAGCTGATGGTAAAAGTATCCTCCTCCAGCCCGTCCGGGTACATTTTGGTGATCTCCGAGCCGAAAATGGTTCCCAGAGTCCTGTTTACGTTGGACACATCCATTTGAATGCACTTTCTCTGCCCCAGGCCCAAAGCCGGCTTTAACTTTTTCAGGATGATCCGCTCATCCGCCGTTTCTGACAGCTTAAAGTCAAAGGCCTGCTTCTGTTTGTACCCGGCCAGTTTGAACCCGGCATAAGGATTGCCAAGAATATTGCTCAGATCCACTTTGGCCGCCCTGGCCCATGGGATATCCTGCTTTTTCTTCAGAAGATCCGTTCTCCCTACTAGTTCATCCACAGTGCGGATTCCCAGCCTGGCCATATATTCCCTCAGTTCCTGAGCCACAAAATGCATGAAATTCATGACGTACTCTGGTTTTCCCTTAAACCGTTCCCTAAGTTTGGGATTCTGCGTAGCAATGCCCACCGGGCAGGTATCCAGGTTGCACACCCGCATCATGACACATCCCATGGCAACCAGAGGAGCCGTGGCAAAGCCAAATTCCTCTGCTCCAAGCATGCAGGCAATGGCCACATCCCTTCCGCTCATCAGTTTTCCGTCAGTTTCCAGGATCACCTTGTCCCGAAGCCCGTTCATAATCAGGGTCTGATGGGCCTCCGCAACCCCCAGCTCCCAGGGAAGCCCTGCATTGTATATGGAGTTCCTGGGCGCAGCCCCGGTTCCTCCGTCAAAAGAAGACACCAGTATTACCTGGGCCCCTGCTTTAGCCACGCCTGCGGCCACAGTACCCACACCTGCCTCAGAAACCAGTTTTACGGAAATTCTGGCCTGGGTGTTGGAATTTTTCAGGTCATAAATCAGCTGGGCCAGATCTTCAATAGAATAAATATCATGGTGAGGCGGCGGCGAAATCAGTCCTACACCGGTAGTGGAATGGCGGGTCTTGGCCACCCATGGATACACTTTCTTTCCCGGCAGCTGTCCGCCTTCCCCAGGCTTGGCGCCCTGAGCCATTTTTATCTGAATCTCCTTTGCGCTTACCAGATACCTGGATGTAACACCGAACCGCCCGGATGCTACCTGTTTAATTGCAGAACATGTATTTCTGCCATTGGGGCTGTTGTCTCCAGCCGTATCCAGCCGTTCCAGGCTTTCCCCGCCTTCGCCGCTGTTGGATTTGCCCCCCAGTCGGTTCATGGCAATGGCCAGGGTTTCATGGGCTTCCTGGGAAATGGAGCCGTAAGACATTGCCCCAGTCTTAAACCGTTTTACAATAGAGTCAGCGCTTTCCACTTCCTCAATAGGAATGCCGCCTTTCTCATCATAATTAAAATCAATAATGCTGCGCAGGTTAACGCTCTGCCCTTCTTTGTTAAGAGCATGGGAGTACTCCTGAAAGATCTTGTAATCACCGGTTCTTACAGCCTCCTGAAGAAGATGGATGGTGAGAGGATTGTAAAGATGCTCCTCCTGCCCCGCCCTTGCCTTATGGCTGCCTGAGCTGTCCAGTGTCAGATCCACGTCAAGTCCCAGAGGATCAAATGCAGCTGAATGAAGGCGCTCCATGTCATTTGCAATATCTTCCAGCGTTATGCCGCCGATTCGGCTTACGGTGTTGGTAAAATATTTGTCTACCACATCCCTAGAAATGCCTATGGCCTCAAATATCTGGGACCCCTGGTAAGACTGGATGGTGGATATGCCCATTTTCGACGCAATCTTCACTATGCCGTGGAGAACGGCCTGATTGTAATCATTTACTGCCGCATAATAGTCCTTATGAAGCATTCCCGACTCAATCAGGTATTTAATAGACTCCTGAGCCAGATACGGGTTGACGGCGCAGGCACCATACCCTAACAGGGCGGCAAAATGGTGTACCTCTCTTGGCTCCCCGCTTTCCAGAATCAGGGCAACGCTTGTGCGCTTTTTCGTCTTTACCAGATGCTGCTGCAGGGCTGAAACCGCCAAAAGAGAAGGAATAGGCACATGATTCTCGTCAATATCCCTGTCTGACAAAATAATAATGTTGGCCCCTGCCCGATGGGCTCTGTCCGCCTCCAGAAACAGCCGGTCAATGGCCTTTTCCAGGGACGTATTTTTATAGTAAGCAATGGGGATTACTTCTACTTTAAATCCCGGCTTCTTCATATATTTGATCTTCAGCAGATCCGTACAGGTGAGGATGGGATTATCCACCTGGAGAATCTTGCAGTTCTCTGGCTTTTCCTGCAGGACATTGCCGTCCTC
>CATLBO010000078.1 GCA_949879025.1 uncultured Hungatella sp.
CTTTGCGGCATCAATGAATGCATCGTATTCCTTATTAGAGTACTGGGCGTCATTGTTTCCGCCGTCTGTATACCACATGTCCAGGAAGGAGCAGGGATCATTATAGTCTGCAATCCATCCGTTACGTGCAATCTGGTAATCGCCGTCTTTACGTGTCTGCAGGAATACGTTCCAGTCCTGATTGTTCAGGGTTACGTTAACATTCAGAACCGTCTGCCACATATTCTGCAAAGCTTCGCCAATGGCTTTATGTCTGTCATCTGTATTGTACATATACTCAACCGTAGGGAATCCCTCTCCATTTGGATAGCCGGCCTCTGCCAGAAGAGCTTTTGCTTCCTCGCAGTTTTTCTCATAGTCTGCTGCGTCTACGCTGTAATATTCGCCGCCTACAGTACGGAAGTCATCTCCGCCGGAACCATTTGCGTCGTAAACGCCGGACGGAACAAAGCCTGTAGCCGGAACCTCTCCGGTCTGAGCCACATTCTCAACAATATAGTTACGGTCAATTGCCAAGGAGAACGCCTTACGGATCAGCGGATTGGAGAAGATTTCATCCTCTGTGTTGAAGCACACATAATACGTTCCGATATAGTCTGCAATCTCCAGCTCGCCGGAAGCCAGATAGTTGGCAATTTCGTCTGTGGGAACTTCCTCAATAAACTGCAGCTCACCGCTCTTGTAAGCAGCCAGCATGGCGTTTGCGTCATCAAGCAGGGTAAAGCGGATAGTTTCCGGCCCCAGCTTCTCATAGTCATAATATTCTGTATTCTTTTCCGCCAGAATGTAGGCATTGTGGGACCATTCTTTCATCTTGTAAGGCCCGTTTCCTATATAGGATGCCGCATCATAGGTCCACTCGTCATTTCCCTCTGTCATGTCCTGACGTACCGGGAACGTGGACGGGAACGCCATAATCTCTTCAAAATATGGGCAGTCATAGGATAATACGATCTCCAGCGTCTTGTCATCAATTGCTTTGATTCCCAGAGTATCCGGGGAAGCTTCCCCTGATGCAATGTCTGCGTATCCCTGAACCATATCGATCATGTAGCAGTAGTCTGCCGCAGTCTCCGGGTTGGCCAGACGCTTCCAGCTGTATTCAAAATCGCCGGCAGTCACAGCCTTGCCGTCAGACCACTTAATGCCTTCCCGCAATTTCAAGGTATAGGTTACTGTACCGTCGTCATTTACCACCTTCTCCCAAGACTCTGCCTGTCCTGGAGCCAGCATGGCATTGCCTTCGCCGTCATCCACCCATTTGATCAGTCCTTCAAACATGTGATTGATCATAATTGCTCCGTCAACCGCACTGTTCAGCGCCGGATCAATGGTCTGAGGCTCGGAAGCCAGGCAAACGGCAATATTGAACCCGTCTGATTCAGCCGCCGCTGCAGTTGTCTCTCCTTCTGCTTTGCTTTCTGCAGCTGTTGTGTCTGTTGTGTCCGCAGCAGTTGTATCCGCTGCCGCAGTTGTGGTCTCCGCAGTGTTTCCGCTGCCGCAGGCAGCCAGAGACAATGCCATGGCAGAAGCCAGAACCATAGACAATACTTTCTTTGTCTTTCTCATAATACATTCCTCCTTTTTTGATTTTGAACGTTCCAAAAAGACCTGAAACGCCCTCTGCTGTCAGCTTTAAGACTGACAGCACTGTGTGCATTGCAGCACATTTGTATCCTGACTTATATCTATACGCCTGCTTTTTCAGGCGGGGATACCCTTATGAACCAATGCCATTTCATTAATCCGGTTCTGTTTCGGCCTGAGCAATCATTGCTCCAGTAAATGGCAGGCCGCCCAGTGGCCTGTCTCGTGTTCCTTAAACTCCGGCGTCTCTTGGCTGCACCGTTCTGTGGCATAGGGACACCTGGTATGGAAGCGGCATCCGCTGGGGGGATTCATTGGGCTGGGAATATCCCCCTCCAGCACAATCCGCTGCCTGGTCCGGCTAAGCTGGGGGTCTGGCACAGGCACTGCGGACAAAAGCGTCTTTGTGTATGGGTGGATCGGATTCCGGTTCAGCTCATAACTCTCTCCCAGCTCTACCATGGAGCCAAGGTACATGACTCCGATTCTGCTGGATATATGCCGTACAACGGAAAGATCATGGGCAATAAACAGATAGGTCAGCCCCATTTCCTGCTGCATATCCTCCAGCATATTCACCACCTGGGACTGAATGGATACATCCAAAGCGGAAATAGGCTCATCGCACACAATAAACTCCGGTTTCACCGCCAAAGCCCTTGCAATGCCCACTCTTTGCTGCTGTCCTCCTGAAAACTCATGGGGATACCGGTTGGCATGCTCTGTATTCAGCCCTACCTTTCCCAGAAGCTCCTTGATCATGTCAGCCCTGTCGCCTTTGCTGGCTGCCAGTTTGTGGATATCAATAGCTTCCCCGATAATCTCTCCCACAGTCATGCGGGGATCTAGGGAGGCAGACGGGTCTTGGAAAATAATCTGCATCTTCCGGCGGTAAGGCAGCATGTTAGCCGAAAGCGCCTTGCCCAGGGGCTTTCCGTTCTCTCCCAAAGGATTGTCATACAGCACATTGCCGTCATATACGATCTTTCCCCCTGTAGGCTCATACAGCCGCAGCACCGTCCGGCCCAGCGTAGTCTTGCCGCAGCCTGACTCGCCTACCAGCCCCAGAGTCTCCCCTTTTCGGATAAAGAAAGAAACATCCTGCACTGCCTGAACCCCTGGTCCTTTTACGCCCTTAACAGGGAAATACTTTCTCAGCTTTGTTACTTCAAGGAGATTCTTCTCACTGCTCATTTCCATTCTCCTCCCTGCTGTCTGATTTCTTATTTAAATACTCCTGAACCCTCAGCCAGCAGGCTGAACGGTGGTTCTCCCCTATTTCCACATAGGGAGGCATCTTTTTCAGGCAGATTTTCATGCAGTGTTCGCACCTGGGGGCAAATGGGCATCCTTCCGGCGGATTCAGCATATCCACAGGCGTCCCCTCAATAGGGATCAGCCGTTCATAGCTGTCTGCGTCCACCCGGGGCATGGACCGCAAAAGGCCCAAGGTATAGGGATGAGCCGCTTTGTAGAAAATGTCATCCACAGGTCCCTGCTCTACAATCTTTCCCGCATACATCACAGACACTTTGTCGCAGATATCCGCCACCACCCCCAGGTTATGGGTAATAAAAATGATTCCCATTTTAGTCTTCTTCTGCAAAGCCTTCATCAATTCCAGAATCTGAGCTTGTATGGTCACGTCCAGCGCCGTAGTTGGCTCATCAGCAATAAGAAGCTGCGGATGGCAGATAAGGCCCATGGCTATCATGACTCTCTGCCTCATCCCGCCGGAAAACTCGTGGGGATACTGCTTCATCCGTTTCTCCACATTGTTGATGCCTACCATCTCCATCATCTCCATGGCCCGTTTTTCGGCGTCCGCCTTGGAGATCTCCTTATCATGAGCCCGCAAAGCTTCTACCAGCTGGTTGCCAATGGTATAGACCGGATTCAGGCATGTCATGGGGTTCTGGAAAATCATGGCCACCTTGCTGCCTCTGAACGCTGTCATCTCTTCTTTGGAAAATTTCAGCACGTCCTGTCCCTCAAAAGTAATGGAACCGCCTACAACCTTGCCTGGGGACTGCAAAAGCCCCATAATGGAGTAGGCTTCCTGGCTCTTGCCGGAGCCGGACTCTCCCACCACGCCCATGACCTCGCCGTAATTCAAATCATAAGATATGCCGCCTACAGCCTTTACCTCCCCTGCCGGCGTAAAGAAAGAGACATGCAGGTCTTTTACTTCCAGCAATTTCTGATTATCTTTTCCCTCTGCCATAACAGTCTCCTTTCTCCTATTTCTTAAGTTTCGGATCTAGGGCATCCCGAAGCCCGTCGCCAAACAAATTAAATGCCAGAATCATAATGCTCAGTACCATAGAAGGAATTACCAGTCGGTATGTGTAAGTATACATGCCGCTTAAAGCATCTGTAGCCATGGAACCAAGGCTGGGCAGAGGCGCTGAAACCCCCACTCCCAAGTAGGACAAGAATGACTCCAGGAAAATAGCTGACGGTATCTGCAGGCAGGTAGTTACCACGATCTGGCCGATACAGTTGGGAATCAGATGCCTGCGGATAATACGTCCTCCCGACGCTCCCAAAGCCCTTGCCGCAGTCACGTACTCCTGCTGCTTCAGCTGCAGTACCTGGCCCCGGATAATCCGGCTCATGGTCACCCAGTACAGCACTCCAAAAGCAATAAACATAGAAATCAGGTTCGGCCCCAGCACAGCCACAAAAGACTTAAGAGGCCCGCTTCCCGTATTGACGTATTCTGTCAGAATCGGTTTCAGTGCCGTGGCGATCAAAAGCACTACCAGCATCTCCGGCACGGAGTAGATTACTTCTACAATCCGCTGCATCACTGCATCTACCCTGCCGCCGCAGTAGCCGGATATGGCTCCATAAGTAGCGCCGATGCATAAAACCAGGATGGCAGCGCAGATGCCTACGCTCATGGACACTCTGGCTCCATACATGACCCGGACCAGAATATCCCTGCCATACATATCTGTACCAAATATATGAGGAAACACTTTTTCTCCTGCTGCTTTCCTCTCCAGCTCTGCCATCGAATAGCCAAACAGCTTTTTCTTAATCCCCAGTTCCTTTAAAATCTCGTCCGGGTCAACCGCATCTTCCTGGCTGGCGCTTTGAGTGTTTACCTTGGCCTGAGCCCGCAGCTTGGCAATATCCACGCTGCTTAATTTTTCGCCCTTTGCCTCGGCTTCTGCCTGAGCCTGGGCAATAATGTCGTCAACACTCAGGGTTTCTGTCTGAGTCCTTGCTGCGATCTCCGCCTCCAGCCGCTTCTGATCCTCCAGGGCATAGTGGAAGGGATGAAGGTTCTCAGCCCCTTTGTTAAACTCCTCATACCCATATGGCACCAGATGTGGCCCTGCAAATGCAAACAGCACCAGAAAAATGATAACGCCCAAAGCTACCATAGCCACTGTATTCATTTTCAGCCGCCGCCATGCATCTTTCCAATAGGAAACGCTTTGGCGGTCCTGAATAAAATCTTCCTTCTCTGACTGGGAAGCCTGCTCAAAATCGCCGGCCTCCAGGCTGCTCCAATCCAGAATATTTTCAATATCCGGCTGAAGCGTTACCGGGCACCGCTTCATCTTCTTTTCTTCCGCCATCTTTACTCCCCTCCCTTTGTCAGATTGATTCTCGGGTCGGCAATCTTATATAAAATATCCACTACCATATTCATAAGAATAATAAAGCTGGCAAGAAATACTGTGGTTCCCATGATTACCGGGTAATCCCTATTCTGAATTGACTGGACAAAATACCGCCCAAGGCCTGGAATGGAAAATACGCTTTCCACCACAAAGCCGCCGCACAGGGTAAATGCCACCTGAGGCCCCAGATACGTAATAACTGGAATCAAAGCATTTCTCAATGCATGTTTAAAAATAATCTTGCTGTTTTTCAGCCCCTTTGCCTTGGCTGTCTTGATAAACTCCTGATTCAGGGAATCCAGCATGGCGGATCTGGTCTGTCTGGCTGTATAGCACATGGGATAAAAACCTAGGGCAAAACATGGAAGCACATAGGTTCTCCACCCCACTGATGGGTCGAAAATCGTAGGGAATATTTTCATAGAAGCAATTCCCCCGGCAAACGCAACCAAAAGAATCGATGCCACCACAAAACTTGGCATGGAAATCCCCAAGGTGCACACCACTCTTAAAATGCTGTCTGTAAGTTTCCCCCGCTTAAATGCCGCCAGGCATCCAAGGGGCACCCCCACCAGCACGGCCCAGCACAAGGCTATGGCCCCGACTTTTGCAGAAACAGGAAACATCTCTCCGATAATGCTCAAAACCGCCCGGTTTTTCTGCATCTTTAAAGATACGCCAAAATCACCCTTCAACAGATTTTGAAGGTACTTCAGAAGTTGAATGTGTACCGGCTTATCCATGCCATACTTAGCATTTAACGCCGCCAAAGTCGCCTCAGAAGGCGCTTTCTCGCTGAGCCAAGGGCTTCCCGGCACTGCATTCATCAGAAGAAATGTAAGACAGGTAACCAGAAATATGGTTACAAGCGCCATTCCAAGCCTTTTTGCTACATACTTACCCATTATGACCACCCTTACTTTTGTTATGCTGCGCATGAATCTGCAATCGGTTTCAGGCAAAACGCTGCGCCGCTTTCCTCTGAATCCACTTTGCCTTATTAACACGCTGACATCTAGTTTAGTTACATTTTTACCATAAGTCAAGTGTTTTTGACCATTTTCGTCATTCTAATGCTTACATTTGTTTTTTATAGGGAAACATACTACAAATTGCCTTAAGAAATTGCTGCGTATCTGTCTGACGGTGCTGGCAGGAACTGCCTGTCTGAATCTTTCATGTGATAGTTTACAGCCTCCCTGCTTCCCCTGCAAGTGATTTTGCCATCCAAAACAAGCACCATTTTCATGGATTGTCAATATCATAACGTAATAGAAAATCTATACAGGAGCATTCTATGAAAAGAATATATGCACTTACTCTGGCAGCCGCTGTCTCTATTTTTACCCTTTCTGGCTGCCAGCCCTCTTCTGCCTCTTCCGGTAAGCTTACCCCTGTCACATTAAATGAAGTGGCCCATTCTATTTTTTATGCGCCTCAGTATGCTGCCATTGAACTGGGATATTTTGAGGAAGAAGGCCTTGATCTGACCCTGGTAAACGGTGCCGGAGCCGATAAAGTAATGACTGCCTTGGTATCCGGCGATGCTGACATCGGCTTCATGGGCTCTGAAGCCAGCATCTATACCTACGCCGGAGGCGCTGAGGACTATGCTGTCAACTTTGCCCAGCTGACTCAGCGGGCAGGCAATTTCCTTGTGGCAAAGCAGCCTGTGGAAAATTTCAATTGGGAAATGATAAAAGGGAAAAAGGTTTTGGGCGGAAGAGCTGGCGGAATGCCCCAGATGGTATTTGAGTATATTCTGAAGAAAAACGGCATTGATCCCAAAGCTGACGTATCCATTGATCAGAGCATAAGCTTTGGCCTTACTGCTGCTGCCTTTACCAGCAGCGATGCTGACTACACTGTAGAGTTTGAACCTTTTGCCACCGGCCTGGAACTGGAAGGAAGCGGGTATGTGGCCGCTTCCCTTGGAATCGACTCCGGATATGTGCCTTACACTGCCTACAGCGCCAAGAAAAGCTATATCCAATCCAAACCGGAGATTATCCAGAAGTTTACCAATGCCATCCAGAAAGGCATTGAGTATGTTAACTCCCACTCAGCCCAGGAGGTTGCCAAGACTATTGCGCCTCAGTTTAAGGAGACACCGTTGGAAAATATTACAAAGATTGTAGAAAGGTATAAATCCCAGGATACCTGGAAAGAAGATACGGTGTTTGAGAAAGAAAGCTTTGACCTTCTTCAGAACATCCTGGAAGAAGCCGGAGAACTGCCTGCCAGAGTTCCCTATGAAGATCTGGTAACCACAGAGTTTTCCAAAAAGGCGGCAAATTAAGATAAATTATGTTGCGGTCCATGCTGCAGCTGCGTTGGCCCAAGCCGTAGGAAGGCACACCCTGTAAGGATGCAGGCCTTCGTGCATATGGGTGCAATTCCCTGCTGTTTTGCCATTCCGAAGAACCCTCTTTTTGGGGTTCCTCGGAATGTTTGGCATGCCGCAGCCCTGACGGGACATGCTTCCCTCAGGCCTGCAGCAATCTTAGCTTAACGGCTTATGCCCAAAATGGATAGTACAGCAGGCTCACAAGGAAAATATGGGAAAGCCCTCCCGACACTGCGCTTTTAAGCCCTCAGTTCGATTCCCAAGCCACGCAGTCCATGAAGAATCTTCTCCATTACCTTATTTACCTCTTTGTCTTCCAGGGTCCTGTCTCCTGCCCTAAAGGTAATTGAATAGGCAACAGACTTATGGCCTGCCAGAATCTGCGCCCCCTCATAAATGTCAAACAGCTTATAGCTCTCCAGAATCCTGCCGCTGCGCTGTTCAATAACATCTTCAATCTGTCCTACCATAATAGATTTTGGAACTACCATGCTGATATCTCTGGTTACCGACGGATATTTTGCAAGGCCCGTGTATTTCCTGTCATATGTGGTACACTTAAGAAGTTCCGGCATGTCCAGAACGGCAATATATGCCTTTTCTCCAATCTTATAATTGTCTGCCACATCTGGATGAATCTCTCCCAAATATCCCACAGTCTTTCCGTCATATATGATGTTAGCCTGGCGTCCTGGATGGAGCCATGGCTTTTGGGCCTGGGGATCATAGTGGGGCTTTTTGCTCATTCCTGCTTTGTCGAAAAACTCTTCTGCCACGCCTTTCATGTCGAAGAAATCCACTTCTCCATATGCCCCCAGGACAAACTGCATTCTTTCGTCAGGAAGCTCTGTAAGGGGAAGCGCTTTTGGCAGATAGATGTTGGCCAGCTCATACAGGCGGACATTCTTATTCCTCCTGTTGTAATTGGTTGACAGAGAATTGAGCATTCCGTGAAGAGGCGTAGTCCTCATAATGCTAAAGTCCTCTCCCAGAGGGTTAGATATTTCAATGGCCCGGCGCAGGGGAGAATCCTCCTCCATCAGCAGTTTGTCAAAAACTTTGGGACTTTCAAAGGAGTATGTCATGCTCTCGTGGAATCCGCAAAATTCTGCAATCTCCCTGGCAGTCTGCTCAACCCTCAGCTTGTAAGGAAGGCCGCCCATGGTAGCTTCCCCTGACGGCAGCGTTGTGGGGATATTGTCGTATCCGTAGAATCTTGCCACTTCCTCGGCAATATCTGCCGGACGCTCCAGATCCTGACGGAAGGTAGGCGCAATGACCTCACTGGACTCCTGATCAAAGCCCAGTTCCAGCCTGGAAAAATACTCCAGCATATCCTGTTTGTCAATGTTTGTTCCCAGCAGTTTATTAATCTGATCTGCATGGAACGGAATCCTTCTCTCCTGCCGCTTTTCAGGGTAGACGTCAATCATGCCTCCTACCACTTCCCCGGCTCCCAGCTCTTCTACCAGCTGACAGGCACGGTCAATGGCCGCCTGAGCATTGTTAGGGTCAAGGCCCTTTTCGAATTTGCCTGACGCATCGGTCCTAAGGCCGATTTTTTTTGCTGACAGGCGGATATTCGGCCCGTCAAAGCAGGCTGCCTCGAATACCATGGTCTTCACGTCATCTGTGATCTTGGAGTTTTCTCCGCCCATGATCCCGGCAACGCCTACCTCTTTCTCCCCGTCATTGATCATAAGAACTGTATGGTCAAGGTTTCTTACCTGACCGTCTAAAGTCTGGAACGTATCCCCGTCCTTTGCACATCTTACGATGATCTCATGGCCTGCAATCAGATCATAGTCGTAGGCATGCATTGGCTGGCCGTACTCTTCCATCACATAGTTTGTAATATCCACCAGATTATTAATTGGCCGGATGCCGCTTGCTGCTAAACGTCTCTGCATCCATTCCGGTGACGGAGCAAGTTTAATGTTCTTTACCATGCGGGCACAGTAGCGCTGACATAATTTTTTATCTTCCACTGATACTTTCAGATAATCGTGAATATCCTCGCTGTTTCCTGTAGGCGTAATAACAGGCGCAATAAACTTCTTATGAAAGGTAGCGGCTGCCTCCCTGGCAATGCCTGTCACACTGTAACAATCCACCCGGTTGGAGGTTATTTCATACTCGAATACTGTGTCGTGAAGCCCCAGAACCTCCACTGCGTCTGCCCCTGCAGGAGTATCCTCAGGCAGAATATAGATTCCGCTTTCAGGTGCCAGCGGGTACATATCCCTGGAGGAACCCAGCTCCTCAATGGAGCACATCATGCCGTTGGACTCGATTCCCCGCAGTTTTCCCTTTTTAATCTTGATCCCCTCTTCCGGAAGGGGGCCTCCGTCATGGCCTCCTGCCACTTTTCCTCCGTCCAGTACTACCGGGACTTTGTCACCCTCTTTTACATTAGGTGCGCCTGTAACGATCTGTATGGTTTCCGTGCCAATGTCCACCTGGCAGACAATCAGTTTGTCCGCATCAGGATGCCGCTCAATCTTTTCAATCCGTCCTACGACGATTTTCTCCAGGTTCTTATCCAGGCACTCATAGCCTTCCACTTTGGTGCCTGACAGTGTCATAGCATCCGTGTACTCCTGGGGCGTCACGTCCAGATCCGGAACATATGCCTTAATCCATGATAATGCTGTGTTCATAACTTCTTTACTCCTTCTTTCATATTCCCCTCTTTTACTGCATCAGGGACGGATTTATATCCTGTCAATTATTTTCATGGGCCTGCTGCCGCTTCCCATTGCCTTGCCGGGTTTGAGCCAAAGGCCTGGCCTTTCCCGCCTTTGGCTTTCATCCCATGGCTTATGGGGATTAAAACTGTTTTAAAAATCTTACATCATTTTCGTACAAAAGCCTCATATCATCTATCTCATATTTCAGCAGGGCAATTCGCTCCAGTCCCACTCCAAATGCAAATCCGGTATATTTCTCCGGGTCAATTTTACACATTTCCAAAACATGGGGATGAACCATGCCGCAGCCCAGGATCTCGATCCATCCGGTCCCTTTGCAGAAACGGCATCCTTTTCCGCCGCATTTAAAGCAGCTGACATCCATCTCTGCGCTTGGTTCCGTAAAGGGGAAATGGTGAGGACGGAACTTTACCTTGGTTTCCTCCCCAAACAGTTCCCTGGCAAATTCAGCTAACGTGCCTTTTAAATCGGCAAATGTAATATTCTTGTCAATTACCAGCCCCTCCACCTGGTGAAATGACGGAGAATGGGTGGCATCCACCTCGTCGGACCGGAACACCCGTCCCGGAGAAATCATGCGGATAGGCAGCACGCCTTTTTCCATGGTACGCGCCTGAACCGGGGAAGTCTGAGTCCTTAAAACGATTTCTTTATTAATATAGAAAGTATCCTGCTCATCTTTGGCAGGATGGCCTTCCGGAATATTTAGCTTGGTGAAGTTGTACTCATCATATTCTATCTCCGGTCCCTCTACCACCTCATACCCCATGCCAGTAAAAATCCGCTCCAGCTCCTCCAGCGCTATGGTGTTGGGATGACGGTGCCCCACGTTGGCTTTCTTTGCAGGAAGAGTCACGTCAATGACCTCTGCCTTCATCTGGGCCTCTCTCGCCTTCTTTGCCAGGGCCTGTCTCGTCTCCTCCAGCTTGGCTTCAATCATTTCCCTGGCCTCATTTACCATCTGCCCTACTTTTGGGCGGTCTTCAGGAGCCACGGTTTTCATGCCCTTTAGAACACTGGTCAGCTCCCCCTTTTTTCCAAGATATGCCACACGGATTTCATTTAACCGTTCCAGGGCCTCGGAAGCTTCAATCTGTCTCACAGCTTCCTCTTTAATCTTCTCCAACTGATCTTTCATGCTGCTTATGCTCCTTTTCCTTTCCTTAAATAAGGCGGCTGACCGGATGCAGAAAATCCGTTTCTAAAAATAAAAAAATCCCTTCGACAAGCGAAGGGACGGAATTCACCGCGGTACCACCCTGATTTCCGTATTACAGCATACGGACTCTCTCATGCGTAACGTGCATCAAACGTCACAGCCTACTGTAAGCCTGTTTAACTCAAGGCAGATTCAACCGTGCGGCTCCGGCGGGAATTTCGGCGGCTTACAGAAACTGAAAGGAACTTACAGCCGGTGATTCCTTCTCTCTGACAGACATATAAGCCTCTACTAACGCCTTCACAGCCTTTCTTTTTGAAACCTTATGGTACATTTTAGCATATTTCATTTAAATGTCAACTACTATTTTCTCTCAGAGGAACCATTTTGACTGCCTTTTTTCGTATATGCCTTACTATGAAAGTCATGCCAAATGTACCCGCCGGGCTTTCATGTGCGGCGGTGTGTCTGCTGCCGGGCCCATGGACGTTTGCTGCCGTAATATTATCTCTGCCCCTTATCATAAGGCACGCCTGAAGCCCTGGGCGCCTGAGAATTCCGGGACGTAAACATAAGCACCACCATGGTAGCAATATAAGGTACCATTTTATACAAATAGCTGGGGATTCCCAGAGAAGCCAAAAACGGAATTCCCGAGTAAGCCGCTGCAATAGCCTTCATCAGCCCAAAAAACAGCGATGCCCCCAAGATTTTCCACGGTTTCCACTGCCCGAAGATCAAAACCGCAATGGCCAAAAAGCCGTAACCAGCCACATCAGCATTAAAATTGGTGGAGGTAGGAACCACGAATACCAAGCCTCCAAGGCCTCCAAGAGCCCCTGAAATCACTACGCCTGCATACTGCATCCGATATACATTAATGCCTGCTGCATCTGCTGCATGGGGATGCTCGCCGCAGGCCCGAAGACGCAGACCGAATCTGGTCCTGTAAAGCACCAGGGCTGACATCACAAGAATGATAATTCCCAGGTACGTGGTAATGTATGCATTCTGAAACAACATAGGCCCAATAACCGGAATCTTACCAAGCACCGGCACAGAATCAATACGGAAGGTATTGGTAAACTGAATCTGCTGAACTCCCTGAATAACCCTGGCCACGAAAATGGCAAATGCCGGCGCAAACATATTGAGAGCCGTGCCGCTGATGGTCTGATCTGCTTTCATATTGATGGCTGCATAGGCATGGGTCAGGGAGAACACTGCGCCGGTTGCCATGGAAATCAGAATAGCCAGAATCAGCTGCACCTGTCCTGACATTTTCCCGCCGGTCAGGTTAAGAAAAAGGATGCTGGTAAATGCCCCCATGATCATGATTCCTTCCAAAGCAATGTTCACCACGCCGCTGCGCTCGGAAAACATGCCTCCCAAAGCCACGATCATCAGTGGAATCGTGAAGAGCATAGTCTGCTGAAAAATAAAGTAAATTACACTCATTCCTGACCGCCTCCCTCTCTCATTTCTTCCTTCTTGGCCCTTTTCTCCTGTATCTTGCCCAGAATCGACCGCACAATCAGTGCAAATGCACTGAAGTAAATAATCACTGCCACAATAATATCAATGATCTCCGTGGAAAACTCAAACAGCTGAAGATAAAACCCGCCTGCTGTCAGATATGCAATAAACAGGCCGGAAAACAGTACTCCTATGGGATGGCTTAACCCTAAAAGGGCCACGGAAATCCCTGTAAATCCCTCAGCGGCAAGCACGTCTTTGATCTCAATATGTTTTCCGGTTCCTGCCAGATACAAAAGGCCTCCTGCCAGTCCGGCAATGGCGCCTGCGATCATCATGGCTGCCACCACATTGCGCTTTTCATTGATACCTGCGTATTTTCCTGCATCCTGATTGTAGCCTACGGCCTTCAGCTCATAGCCGAATGTAGTCTTATTTAACAGAATATATATCAGGATCACCACCACGATGGCAATGATTATCCCCCCGTTAACGCTGGATCCGGTAAATACTTTGTCAAGTCCCATTTTGGGAATCACCGCCGTGGAAGCCACATCCTTTGACTCGTTTCGCAGAGTATTAAACAGAGTTTTATTGCTTCTCACGGTCCAGTTCACCAGATACATGCCGATATAGTTCATCATAATGCAGGAAATAACAACATTCACATTAAAATATGCCTTCAAAAGACCTGGTATCAGGCCCCAAAAAGCCCCAAGGACAATGCTTGCCAGAAGCGCTGCAGCCCAATGGAGCCCTCCCAGCCTGTCCCACATAATTCCCGCATAAACGGCTCCGAAGGCGCCCATAATAAACTGTCCGGGAGTTCCGATGTTAAACACGCCTGTTTTAAACGCAAACCCCACTGACAAGCCTGTAAGAATAATAGGGGTGGCGTAGTAAAACACCTGTCCCACTCCCCTCATCCCATGGGTAAATGCGCCTGTAAGAATCGTCATAAATCCCGGCAGGGCCTGAGACGGGTTGCACAGAATCAGCACCACAAGCCCTACCAGCAGTCCGATAAAGATGGCGAACACAGAAGAAAGAACGCCAACATAATTTCGTTTATTCTTAAGTTTCATCTGCTTTCCCCTCTTTCTTTGAGCCTGCCATGTATAATCCCAGTTCCTGTACGGTGACTTCCTTCGGATCAAGCTGGGCCACAATACGTCCCTCAAAGATCACAAGTATCCTGTCGCTTAAGTTCATCACCTCATCCAGTTCCAGGGAAACCAGCAGAATTGCCGAACCGCTGTCCCTCTGTTTCACCAGTTCTGAATGAATATACTCAATAGCGCCTACATCCAGGCCTCTGGTAGGCTGTACAGCTAAAAGAAGGTCATGTTTCCTGGAGATTTCCCTGGCAACAATTACCTTTTGCTGATTGCCGCCGGACATGCTTCTTGTAATTGTAGCTGCTCCCTCGCCGCTTCGAATATCAAAATCAGTAATAAGCTTATCCGCATAATGGTAGATGGCATCCTCTTTCAGAAAGCCGTAATTCTGGAATTCCGGTTCAAAATACTGCTGCAGAACCCCGTTATAAGCCAGGTTGTAGTCCAGCACTAGGCCATGTTTGTGCCGGTCTTCAGGAATATGAGCCATGCCGTGAGTATTTTTATAGCGGATCGATCTTTTCGTAATGTCCTCTCCATTTATCTGCACCGTCCCGCTGTTTGCAGGGCGGATTCCTGTTATTGCCTGCACCAGCTCGGTCTGCCCATTGCCGTCAATGCCTGCGATACAGACGATTTCTCCCCGGCGCACCTGAAAGCTTACGTCTGACACCAATTTTTTCGTATGGCCCTCCTGTTTGGCATCCACGCACAAGCCGTCCACCTTCAGCACCACGTCTCCGGGTTTGGCAGGAGCCTTTTCCACTGTCAGATTTACCTTACGCCCCACCATCATCTCCGACATGGCATCCTTGCTGGTGGTTTTTACATCCACGGTCCCAATATATTTCCCGCGGCGCAGGACGCTGCACCGGTCCGCCACCGCCTTGATTTCATTTAATTTATGTGTGATAAATAAAATTGATTTTCCTTCATCGGTCAGATTCTTCATGATCACCATCAGCTCGTCGATCTCCTGGGGAGTCAGAACTGCCGTGGGCTCATCAAAAATCATGATCTCGTTGTCCCGGTACAGCATTTTCAGAATCTCCACCCTCTGCTGCATTCCCACGGTAATGTCACTGATCAGCGCATCGGGATCAATGAACATATTGTATTTCTCACTGAGCTCCATGACCCTTTTTCGGGCGTCATCCATTTTCAGGAGTCCTTTTTTTACAGTCTCCATGCCCAATACAATATTCTGAAGCACCGTAAAATTATGAACCAGCTTAAAATGCTGATGCACCATGCCAATCCCCAATGCGTTGGCATCCAGAGGCCCCTTTATTTTTACTTCCCTGCCTTTAACCTTAATAACTCCCTCTTCTGGCTGGTACAGCCCGAAAAGGACACTCATAAGGGTGGATTTGCCTGCGCCGTTCTCTCCTAAAAGCGCATGGATCTCACCCTTTTTCAGCTGAATCGTAATGTCATCATTTGCAATGATCCCAGGAAACTTCTTTGTGATGTGAAGCATTTCAATAACATAATCCATCAGGTTTCCCCCTTATTTTCCGGAAATTAGACAAAAGGGGGCTGCTGCAAACCCTGTTTGCAATCAGCCCCCTGTATGCATAAAGCTTACTCTACATAATTAATCGTCACCGCTGATACGCTCAAGTCAACAGTCGGGTCAATATTATCGGCTGACGGCTGAACAAGTTCAAACTCTTTGGCAACCAGTTTTTTATAAACTGCATCATAGTCTTCCTGGGTGAATGTTCCAAACTTGGATGTCTCCATAGGAAGTCCCACGCCGTTGTTCTCTACGGTAAATACGCTGGTCTTTCCTCCTGGGAAGCTGCCGTCATAAAACGCCTTTACCCCGTCATAAACGGAGTTGGACAGAAGCTTCATGGCGGAAGTGATAACAGTCTCAGATTCAAAGCTCTGGTCAACGTCAACGCCGATGACTTTGGCCCCCTTCTCCTGAGCTGCAGCCATTACGGAGTTTCCTACGGCGCCGCCGCAGCCGAAGATCACTTCGGTTCCGTTCTGGTACCAGGAAGCTGCCATGGACTGTGCCTCTGGCGTAGCTGCAAATGCGCCTGTATAATTGTACATTACTTCAACGCCGGTGATCCCCAGCTCGGCTGCCGCTGCCTCAGCGCCTTCAATAAATCCGTATCCGAAACGGATAACTGCCGGAACTGCCATGCCTCCCATAAAGCCAAGCTTGGTGTTGCCGTCCTTAACTGCTGCATAGCCAGCCAAAAATCCTGCCTGATCCTCCTGGAAAAGAATCGGCATTACATTGTCATTGGTCCTGTATTCCGAGTAATCGCCGCTGTGGGGTTCTCCGTCCAGAAGGATGAAGTGGGTATCTGCGAACTGATCCTGGGCCAGGTAAACCGGCTCTTCAAACAGGAATCCGGGGCATACCACCAGCTTCGCCCCGCCTTCCACTGCAAGGCCGATGGTCTCCAAATAAGAATCCGTGGTTCCCTCCTGAGGCTGATAGTACTTGTAAGAAATTCCGTTTTCTTCCGCATACTTGGTCAGTCCCTCCCAGGCTCCCTGGTTAAAGGACTTGTCATCAATGGTTCCAAGGTCTGTGACCAAAGCCAGCTCAAACCCTCCATCAGAAGGCTCGCTTGCAGTCTTAGTCTCTGCCGCCGTAGTCTCTGCTGCGCCAGTAGTTCCAGAAGCGCTGTCACCGCCTCCGCCGCAGGCTGTTAGTCCTGCCGTCATAGCTGCTGCCATGAGTACTGCTAACATTCTTCTCTTCATTACATTTCCTCCTTGTGTTTGCAACCTGATTTCCGGATTTCCTGCATACATACATTTCGGGAATTTATCCGGAACCACATAATGCCGGCTGTCCCGGTTGCTTTTGATTATATCATAGTTTGGAGAAAGTGCATAGTTTTTTTAGTGTGCTTCCTTAATTTTTGTACTTTTGCGGTTATGACGTTTCCGGTTGACACAATATATTTCCTATACTCAGGATCACATGGATGCC
>CATLBO010000079.1 GCA_949879025.1 uncultured Hungatella sp.
CTGCCTTCTGGCCCGTTCCATCTGCTCTGCGGCCATTCTCAGCCTCCAGTCTGCATGGGCCTCCTCCTCAGGAATCTCCCTAAGCCTGTGCCTTTCTGCCTTGGGCACAGCCCTGATTCCTGCAATCAGAGCCTGCTCTTCTGCCCGGATCATGGCCCCTGTTGACTGTCCTTCTCCGTTTTTTCTCCTTCGCTCCAGATAGTGCTCATATCCAAAAGGATAATACATAACAGAATCATTCTCCAGGATCAGTACCGCATCTGCCACCTGCCTTACAAAGTACCGATCATGGGATACGAACAGCATGGTTCCCTGATACGCCTGAAAAGCCGATTCCAGAGTCTCCCTTGCGTAAATATCCATGTGGTTGGTAGGTTCATCCAAAACCAGAAAATTAGGTCTGCCCTGCAAAATCTCCGCCAGCACCAGTCTTGCCTTCTCCCCGCCTGACAATGCCTTTACCTGTTTTGCGCTTTCTCTTCCCCCAAACAGATAGTTTCCTAAAATTCCCCGGGCCTCCTTTTCTGACAGAGCCGGAAACTGATCATGAAAATGATCCAGCACAGTCTTATCCGATTCAATTTCTCCGGAATGCTGGTCAAAGTACCCCATAGTAATGCCGTTTCCCAGTGAAAAGGTTCCCTTCAGCGGTTCTGTAAACCCTGCCACTGTCTTTAAAAACGTACTTTTTCCCACTCCATTTGGCCCAAGCACGCCGATCTTCTGTCCCCGGCGCACCCGGAGGGCAATCTCAAACAAAGGCCTGTCATAACCGATTTTCAGTTCCTTAGCCTCCAGCACCCATTTGCTTCCCAATCGTTCCGGGTTAATCTCTCCTGTAAAAATATGGGCTTCATCCTCTCTGGGACTCTGAATTTTAGCCATCCTTTCCACTGTCTTCTTCTTTGACCTGGCAAAAGCTGCCTTGGAAGGTTTATGCTTAAATCGCTCAACAACCTGATTCAGCCTTTTTATTTCCTCCTGCTGCCGCTCATACGCCTTCTTCTGAATCCTGATGTTCTTTAATTTCTCCTGTCTGTAATGAGTATAATTCCCCGGATATCTTTCCAGCTTTTTATCCTCCAGCTCATAGACCACCTCTGCCACCTGATCCAGAAAAAAGCGGTCGTGGGACACCATGACCACTGCTTTTTCGTAACCCTTCAGATACTGTTCCAGCCATTCCACAGCTTCCACGTCCAAATGGTTAGTAGGCTCATCCAGAAGAAGTACGTCCGGCTTTTCAAGAAGCAGCCGGATCAGTGCGATTTTGGTCTGTTCCCCTCCTGAAAACTGGGAAAGCCGCTTTCTCTTCTCCTCCCTTCTAAATCCAAATCCCGTAAACAGCCTGTCATACTCCCGCTCATATGCAAAACGCTCCATAGCATATTCTTCCTTCTCCGGGCATGATTCCAAAAGTTCCTCCTCCACAGTCCGGGACAGACATGAAAAGGCCTGCTGGCTCAACATCTCCACCGTCAGTCTCCTTGACTTAAAAATCCCCGCTCCCTGACGTTTATCGTCCCGGTCTAAATCCAGTTCTCCTGCCAGCAGCCGCAGCAAGGTGGTTTTCCCTGCCCCGTTGATTCCGGTTACCGCTATTTTTTCGCTTCCCTTTATTTCAAAATTAATATGTGACAGTATTTCCCTGCCGCCTAAAGACACAGTACCATTTATAATCTGATATAACATCTTTCAAATTCCTTTTTCTGTTTTCATTTTTTCGTTGATTCCTCTGGCCATTTCCTCTATACTAGAGCGTGTTTCTTTAACAATCTAAATTAACAGGAGGCTTATTTTATGTACAGTTTTACCAATGACTACAGCGAGGGCGCCCATCCCCGTATCCTGAAAGCCATGATGGAAACCAACCTTACACAAAACACCGGATACAGCCTTGACTGCCATACCAGTCATGCCATCAGCCTGATCCGGAAAGAAATTGATAATCCCCATGCAGATATCCACATGATCACAGGCGGAACCCAGACAAACCTGATTGTCATTGCCGCCGCACTCCGTCCCTACCAGGCAGTTATCGCCCCAGCCACAGGCCACATTAATGTCCATGAAACCGGCGCCATTGAGGCCACAGGCCACAAAGTTCTGGCTTTGGATACCCAGGACGGCAAGCTGACCCCTGCATTGATCCAGCAGGCTCTTGATTTTCACACCGATGAACATATGGTTCAGCCTAAAATGGTTTATATCTCCAACTCTACAGAAGTGGGTACTCAATACACCAAAGCAGAGTTGGAAGCCATTTCCCGTATCTGCCGTTTAAAGAACCTTTATCTGTTCATGGACGGCGCCCGCATGGGAGCTGCCCTTACAAGCCCCATTAATGATCTTACCCTGGCAGATATTGCCCGCCTTACAGACATCTTTTACATTGGAGGAACCAAAAACGGCGCTCTGTTTGGAGAAGCCCTGGTAATCGGACGAGAGGAACTGAAGCCGGATTTCCGCTTTATGATAAAGCAGAGAGGCGCTATGCTGGCAAAAGGGTGGCTTTTGGGAATCCAGTTTGAGGAGCTATTTCAGAATAACCTGTTCTACGAAACGGCTGCCCATGCCAATGCCATGGCAGGAAAGCTTCGGGCAGCATTAACAAGCCTGGGGTACTCTTTTGCCTATGATTCCCAAACCAACCAGCTGTTCCCTGTTTTTTCCAATGATCTTATTGAAAAGCTGGCAAAGAATTTTACCTTCAATATGGATAAAAAGATCGACGAAACCCATTCCAGCATCCGTCTGGTTACCTCCTGGGCTACTGCAGAAGAAGGGGTAAATGAATTAATACAGTTTTTGAAAGACAACAGCCGTTAAAGTCGGTTATCCGGCAGGGAAAACGATTTTTCCTGCCGGATATGCCGTTACGTTCCTGACTCACATCTTACTGTCGTCATATACCGCCCGCTGCCCTCCCACGAACTTAAGTCTTGTTCTGGCGCATACCACATGGGCCTCTCCAATGGTTTTCACGCTGATTCTCACCGGCACAGCCACATCTCTTAAATGCATGCCAATAAGCGTATCTCCGATGTCCATGCCGCCGTGGGCCCGGACATGCTCTACTGCTGCCGGACAGGCAAATGCCTTGTATGCTGCAGAGGCAAAAGCCCCGCCTGCCTTTGGCTGAGGAACCACGTTAACCTCCTCATATCCGTATATCCTGACTGCCTCCCGCTCCAGTATCAAAGCCCGGTTAAGGTGCTCGCAGCACTGGACTGCCAGCCATACTTCTTTCTCCTTTGCCGCCTGCCAGATTCCATTAAACACGGCCTCCGCCACCTGAGGACTTGACACGGTGCCGATTTTTCCCCCGCAGATTTCACTGGTTGAGCAGCCCACTACAAACAGCTGCCCTGGTTTCAGCCCTCCGGCTTCCAGGATTTCCTTTGCTCCATCATAGCTCTGCTTTCTTAAGCGTTCCAGCAGCCCTTCCTTTAATTTCGTCTCGTCCATAAGACCGCTGTTGTTTCCTTCCATGTTTCTGAACCTTTCCCGGCCCCTTCGCCTTTTGCTACAAAGCTGACGCCGCTATTATCTTCTCAATGTTATTTTTCACCATCTCAAACGCCACCGGATTTTTTCCGCTGTTTATCACAATATCCGCCAATGCCCTGGTAGGTTCCACATATAGATAGTGCATAGGCTTAACCGTGTCCAGATACTGCCGGGCCACTCCTTCTATGTCCCTGCCTCTCTCCTTCACGTCCCGGATAATCCGTCTTAAAATCCGTTCATCCGCATCTGCTTCCACATACACCTTAATGTCCAGAAGTCTCCGCACCCTTTCGTCTGCCAGAACCAGAATCCCCTCCAAAAGAATCACCCGCTTCGGTTCCACCTTCACCACCTGGTCTGACCGGTTGTGCAGAGAGTAATCATACACAGGGCATTGAATGCTTTTTCCTTCCTTCAATTCCTTCAGCTGTTTTAACAGCAGTTCTGTTTCAAATGCATCTGGATGGTCATAATTTACCTTTTTCCGCTCCTCAAAAGGAATATTGTCCTGAACCCGGTAATAATTATCATAATACAGCACTGCCACATCCTGGCTAAACGCTTCCTTCAGCCGGTTGGTAAATGTAGATTTGCCTGACCCGGTTCCTCCTGCAATCCCAATGATCACCGTATTCATCTTCCGTCCTCCTATGCCTGGCATTTTCTCTTTATTCTTAATGGCTTGGGCAGCCATTAAACAGCCTCCTTTACTCTTTCTCTGTCAGGCTCTTTCCGATAGCAGCCACTGACTCTGTCACCAGCTTCTCAAACAGCGGAGCCACTCGTTCTGCCGCTTCCTGCACCTCTTTATGGCTTAATGGCTGATCCGTCATGCCGCAGGCAAGGTTGGAAATAAACGAAATTCCGCAGATTCTCATCCCCATGTGGTTGGCCGCTACAGCCTCGCAGGCAGTACTCATGCCTACAGCATCCGCTCCCATCATCCTGCACATGCGGATCTCCGCCGGCGATTCATAAGCCGGCCCTGTCAGCTGCAGATACACCCCCTTCTGAAGTGGAATTCCCAGCTTCTTCGCAGTTTTTTTAATCAAAGTACGCAGTTTCTTGTCATAAATTTCACTCATGTCCGGAAAGCGTACCCCCAGTTTATCCATATTGGGGCCAATAAGAGGAGACGGCACAAACGAGCTGATCTGATCTTTAATAAGCATCAATTCCCCAGCATGGAAGTTTTCATTGACGCCTCCTGCCGCATTGGTCAAAAACAGCACTTGAGCCCCCATCATCTTCATAAGCCGGACAGGAAGCACCACATCCGCCATATCATATCCTTCATAGTAGTGGACTCTTCCCTGCATAATCACAACCGGGACTTCTTTCACATACCCAAACACAAACCGCCCTTTATGTCCCGGAACCGTGGACACCGGAAATCCCTCTATGTCTGAATAATCCAAAGTGATCTCCACTTTTACCTGCTTTACATAGTCACCCAGGCCTGATCCCAGAATCAGAGCCACTTTGGGCTGAAATTTCACTTTTTTCTTCACGCTCCTGTAGCATCTCATTAATTTGTCATAAGCCTTAGCCATGATTTTCCTCCTTAAAAACTATACGAAACCCCTTTCCCCGGCTTCCGTATTCCCCTGTTTTCTTATAATGACAGTTTACCACAAATATTCCGCTGCTGAAAGAGGAAGCGAAGGAAAAACCACTAAAAAAGCAGCAGACTTTTTTCGTCTGCCGCCTGTCCTTCCGTCATCGGTTTGCGTCTCTATATCAGCACCTGGCAGTCCGCATCTACTTTCTTGCACACTGCTGCCGCCTCTTTCACAATCTCATCAAACCTGTCATCATCTGCCTCAATTACCAGTCTCTGAGTCATAAAGCTGACTGTGGCTTCCTTAACACCGTTAATCTTGTTGATGGCAGCTTCCATCTTAGCTGCACAGTTGGCACAGTCCAGATTTTCCATTTTAAACTTCTTCTTCATAAAGCATACCCTCCTGAATCTATTTTATATAGATTTTATATGAATAATTGTTCATATATTGGATTATACACCTTTTTCGAAAAAATACAAGAGAATTTATACATTTTCCTGTGACTTGCATTTTCCTGTAACTGTCCCTTAACGATCTTTCAAAATCTCCATAAATTCTTCGCCGCTGATGGTTTCCTTCTCAAGCAAATATGCCGCAATCTCATGAAGCTTTTCCTCATTTTCCTTCAGAAGCTCCATTGCCCTGTCATAAGCCTGCCTCACCAGCTTCACAACTTCATCGTCAATGATCTTGGCTGTTTCCGGCGAGCATGCCAGGGAAGTGTCTCCCCCCAGATACTGGTTTGTCACCGTTTCCAAGGCAACCATTCCAAACTGCTGGCTCATGCCATACCTGGTTACCATGGCCCTGGCCAGTTTGGTTGCCTGTTCAATATCATTAGACGCCCCTGTTGTAATCGAATGGAAAATCAGCTCTTCCGCAGCTCTTCCGCCGGTAAATGTGGCAATCTTATTAAACGCCTCATCCCTGCTCATAAGATACCGCTCATCTTTATCCACCTGCATGGTATAGCCCAATGCGCCGGAAGTCCTGGGGATAATGGTAATCTTATGCACCGGAGCAGAATTGGTCTGGCAGGCTGCCACCAGGGCATGTCCCACCTCATGGTATGCCACAATCTCTCTCTCTTTGGTGCTGACACCGGAATCCTTTCTCTGGTAACCGGCAATAACCACCTCCACGCTTTCCTCCAGATCCTGCTGACCCACTACGCTTCTTCCCATACGGACAGCCCGCAGAGCTGCCTCGTTTACAATGTTGGCTAGTTCCGCACCGCTTGCCCCGGAAGTTGCCCGGGCAACCTCGCTGTAGCTGACGCTGTCATCCATGCGCACGTTTTTTCCGTGAACCCGCAGAATAGCCTCTCTTCCCTTCAGATCCGGCAGTTCTACAGGAATCCTTCTGTCAAATCTCCCCGGACGCAGAAGTGCAGGGTCCAAAGATTCCGGACGGTTGGTGGCTGCCAGAATCACCACGCCTTTGCGCCCGTCAAAGCCGTCCATTTCCGCCAGAAGCTGATTCAGCGTCTGCTCCCTCTCGTCATTGCCTGACAGGCCGCCTCCGTCACGTTTTTTTCCGATAGTATCGATCTCGTCAATAAACACGATACAGGGAGCTTTATCGTTGGCCTGTTTAAACAGATCACGCACCTTGGCGGCTCCCATTCCTACAAACATCTCCACAAACTCGGAACCGGAAATGGAGAAGAAAGGCACCTTAGCCTCCCCTGCCACTGCTTTGGCAAGCAGAGTCTTTCCTGTTCCGGGAGGGCCGACCAGCAAAGCGCCTTTAGGCAGCGTAGCCCCGATATCTGCATACTTCTGAGGATTGTGAAGAAAATCCACGATTTCCTTTAATGCTTCCTTGGCCTCCTCCTGGCCTGCCACGTCTGTAAATGTTTTTCCTGTCTCTGATTCTGCATAAATTTTGGCATTGGATTTGCCGAAGGTCATGGCATTGCCGCCCATTTTCTTCTGCAGCTGCCTTGACAAAACCTGTCCTATGACTACAAACAGCACTATGGGAATGATCCATGATACCAGAATAGAGATAAAAGGAGACGCAGGCTCTACAATCTCCTCCGAAAAAGGAACCCCGCTTTTCCAGAGAACTTCCGTCAGATCTTCATCCGGCCAGTTTCCTGTCTTATATCCCCGAATCTCATCTTCCCCCAGGGCATTTTTCCTCCCTGTCTTAGCCAAAAATGTAATCTGCTGCTCGCTTCTTCCCACCTGAGTCACCACGCCTTCCTCAATCATATCCCGGAAGGTATTGTAGGGAACCTCCACAATGCTTCTCTGCTGCATGGTAGGCATGAGAAACAGGTTTATAACCATCATCACCAGCATTACTATGGCATAATAAAACAGAAAAGGCTTTCTGTTGCTGCCTGGTTTATTCTCTTTCATACCCATATTACTTTTCTCCCCTTTCTTTTTCATCTGCGATTTCCCTGGCAAATGTTCTTGCATTAGCCAGGTCGTTTTCGTCAGGATGGAGCATGGCCTCCTGGCAGGAACGAATCATCTGCCTGACTCTTGGGGTATCCTGCTGCTTCTGCATTATGCGGTACCGTTCCAGCACCTGCGGCGCCATCCGCCCCGAGCACAGAAAGGAACCCAGGTACCGGTTATCCTCCGGTATGAATGCCTCCACCCGTTTGGATACCTGGCGGCAGTATTCCGGGTCTTCCCCCATACCGCAGGTTCCAAAGATAGCTACCTGTTTTCCATGAAGCTTTTCCAGAAATTCCATAATCTCTCCGCCGCATATTCCTTTATCGTTCCAGAAGCCTACAAAATAAGTATCCGCCTCTCCATTTTGCTCCTCCACCCTCTGAATATCCTTGGATTTCCCTGGAAGAGCTTCAAAAATCTCCATGGCAATCTTCTCTGTGTTGCCTGTCCTGCTGCTGTATATCACCAGATATTTCATGTCGGGGCTGCTCCCTTCCTGCGTACTTGTTATTTATAAACCATATACCAAATTGACGGAGTTTTCAAGACATCTGCAAAAACATTTATACTTATTTAGAGGATTTTTAGATTTGAACTTGGAATTTTTATACAAAAAACCAGGGCCAATCCAAAAACTGGATTCCCCTGGTGTGCTTTTCATACACTGCCTGCAAATGCGCATGCCTTGCTATGATCTTTTTCATTACAAAACCTTGCTTAAAAAGTTTTTAAGCCTTTCATTTCTGGGATTGGCAAAAAACTTTGCCGGCGCATTCTCCTCCAGGAAATATCCGCCGTCCATAAACATAACCCTGGTAGCCACCTCTCTGGCAAATCCCATCTCATGGGTAACTACCACCATGGTCATCCTCTCTCTGGCCAAATCCCGCATAACATTTAAAACCTCCCCAACCATCTCAGGGTCCAAAGCAGACGTAGGCTCATCAAAAAGCATTACCTCCGGCCTCATGCACAGAGCCCGCACAATGGCAATTCTCTGTTTCTGCCCTCCGGACAGCTGGCTTGGATAGGAATTTGCCCTGTCCCCAAGGCCTACCCGATCCAAAAGCTTTCTGGCCTCTTCCTCTGCCTCTCTCTGGCTTCGCCCCTGAAGCTTCATGGGGGCAATGGTAAGGTTCCTCATAATGGTCATGTGGGGAAACAGGTTAAACTGCTGAAATACCATTCCCATTTTCTGGCGGTGCCTGTCAATATCTGTCTTAGGGTCCGTAATATCCACACCCTCAAAGAAAATCTTCCCGGAGCTAGGTTCCTCCAGACGGTTCAAACACCGCAGAAACGTACTTTTGCCGGAGCCGGAAGGCCCAATGACGCACACCACGTCGCCTTTGTGGATGTCCACAGTAATATCTTTTAAGACATCCAGCCTGTCAAAGCTTTTCCCCAGGTGCTGCACCTGAATCAGCGCATCATTATTAGTGGTCACTGCTTCTCAGCCTCCTTTCCAGCCTTTGTACAAAGTATGTAAAAATCATTACCATTACCAGATAAATCACTGCCGCCGCCATAAGGGGCATAAACGCACTGTATGTACGGCTGCGGATAATATCTGCACCCTTAGTTAAATCCTGGATTGCAATATACCCGGCTACGGAAGTCTCCTTTAAAAGAACGATAAACTCATTTCCAAGGGCCGGAAGCACATTTTTAAATGCCTGGGGCATAATGATGTAAATCATGGTCTGGCTATAATTAAATCCCAGGCTGCGGCCTGCCTCAAGCTGGCCGTTGTCAATGGACATGATTCCGCTTCGGAAAATCTCTGCCACATAGGCTCCGGAATTAATGCCAAATGCCAGTATGGCCACCAGAGATTTGTCGATCCGGACGGAACCGAATACCACGAAGTAAATAAGCAGGAGCTGAATCAGCACCGGAGTTCCCCGGATAACCGTCAGATAAACCCTGCACAGAAGGTTTAACAGTTTTAATTTGCCGGTCTTTTCAAAGGTGGAACGGATGATCGCCACCAAAAACCCCAGGGCAATGCCCAAAAGCACTGCAAAAAGCGTAATCTTAATGGTATTGCCCAAGCCGTTTACAATGTATTTCCAACGGTCGTCCTCAATAAAATTCTGATAAAAATCCGCCCTGAACTTTTCACTCATGGTATTCGTTCCCTATTCCTTTATTCTGCTGAAATGTATTTGTCAATAATAGCCTGCAGTTCGCCGGACTCTTTTAACTCGGCCAAAGCCTTGTTAATCTTATCCAGAAGCTCTGTGTTGCCCTTCTTGATGGCAATGGCATACTCTTCTACCGTAAGAGCCTCATCCAGAATCTTGATACCCTCGTTCTGGGAAACAAATACCTTTGCCGGTTCATTGTCAATCACTACGGCATCAATTTTGCCCTGCTGCATAGCCTGAACTGCCTCAAAACCGTTGTTGTAACGCTCGATAGTAGATCCGTCTGCCTCATAATCAGAGGCGTAGATGTCGCCGGTAGTGCCCAGCTGAACGCCGATATATTTGCCCTTTAAGTCATCCGGGCCTGCAATGTCGCTGTCCTCTTTTACAATAATTACCTGAGAAGCCGTTGTGTAAGGCTCTGTAAAGTCTACGTTTTTCAAACGATCCTCATCTACGGTCATGCCGGCTACGCCGATATCTGCCTTGCCGCTTTCCAGCTCCGGAATAATGGAGTCGAAAGCAATATCCTCAATCTCCAGAGTCATGCCCAGCTTCTTGGCAATGGCTTCTGCAACCTCAACATCAATGCCTACAATGTCTCCGCCGTCATGGTACTCATATGGCGGGAACTCTGCATTGGTAGCCATAACCAGAACATTATCACCGGCTGCCGCCTCTTCCTTGCCTTCTTCTGCTTCCGCTGCTGTTGTTGCTGTGTCTGCCGCTGCTGTTGTTGTTTCTGCCCCGTCAGAACCGCAGGCAGCCATGGAACCAACCATTACAGCTGCCATTAAAAGCGCTATTACCTGTTTTTTCATAATGCTGTCCTCCTCATATATATACATCACAATGCATAAACTGCGCATTGCTAGTAATACATTATATAGCATTTTTCAGATTTATCAAGTAAAATTTTTACCAAATATGCCCCGAAATGCCCTGGTTCCCACATTCTTCTGGTGTCCTTTTGCCCCAGACCATTGATTCTGCCTAAAATATGGGGTATACTTTTCCTGAATATCATACGATTTCCCCTTCTTCGGAAATGCAAAAAAGCAAGAAAGGAGTCCCATGTCATGGTTCAGAATGAAAGGCTAAATATTCTGCAGTTCCTCCTGCAAAAAACCGCATGGCCCATGACTCCCCCTGCCCCCTGGTCAGCCTTTCATATTATTTTTTCCGTCTCAGGACTGGCGGCCTCAGGATTCCTGGCTCTGTCTCTAGCTAGACGCCGCCAAAAGTCCGGCTGCGGAAAAAACGGCGCTCCCTGCGCCTGCGGCGTACTGTGGATATGCGGAATCCTGCTGGCTGTCAGCGAGATATACAAACAGCTTTTTATCCTTCAGGTCATCAGCCATGGCGTGTATGACTGGTGGTACTTCCCTTTCCAGCTGTGCAGCACTCCCATGTATTTATGTCTTGTTTTTCCCCTTCTTCCTTCTGGCGCCCCTCAGAAAAATGCCGCCGGTTATCTAAAGGCTTTCGGGTTTTTAGGTGGGATAATGGCCCTGGCAGAGCCCTCTGGCCTGATGCATCCATATTGGACACTTACTCTTCATGGTCTTTTATGGCACATTCTTTTGGTTTTTATTGCCCTTTACTGCGCAACATCCGGGCTGGCTGGCAGGAGCATCCGGGACTTTTTCCACACTCTTCCTCTTTTTTTCCTGTTCTGCCTCATTGCAACATTAATCAATATCCTTACAGGCGGGAAGGCTGATATGTTTTATATCTCCCCTTACTACCCAATAACTCAGGTGGTGTTTCATCAGATTTCCCTGGCTTTGGGAATTCTTCCGGGGATAGGAATTTATCTTGCCGCAATCTGTACAGGCGCATTTTTATGCTACTGGCTGCTGGGCCGCATTCCCTTTTCCTCTGTAAATAAAAAGGAAACCCTATAGTCAAAATCCATAGAGTTTCCTTTTGCTTTTATGGCCGAAAGGCATAATATACATGACCGCCCTGGAGCCCGCCTCGGTATTTAGCCAGCTCGCTGACTGTCACCAGCTGATATCCCCGCTCCACCAAAGCCGGAATAATCTGAACCGCCGCATCTCCTGTGGCTCTGTAAAGCTCATGCATCAGAACAATATCGCCATCACTTACATTTCCCAAAACCTTATCCACTGTGCTCTGGGTATTCCTGGTCTTCCAGTCAAGGGTATCAATGCTCCACATGATAACTGGCACATGGACATTAGCTAAAACCGTGGCATTTTTATTGCCTCCCGGCAGCCGCATTGTAGCCGGAACCGCACCGCAGGCCGCCTGAACCGCCTCAATTCCTTTGTTTACCTGATACTGGATCTCCTCTGCACTTACTTTGTGCAGATATTTATGATTGTACGTATGGTTTCCGATCTCATGACCTTCTGCTGCCATTCTCTGCATCTCCGCCTGATAGGCTGCGCAGCGGTCCCCTACTACATAAAAAGTTGCCTTTCCTCCGTACTGTGCCAAACAGTCCATAATCTGATTGCCTACAGGCGCATAAGGCCCATCGTCAAATGTCAGTGCCACCATTGGCCGGTTTGGGTCAATAGCCCGCCCAGAAGTTTCCCGTTCCCCTTGCCCGGCTCCTTCTGCAGGCATCTCCTCCTGTACACTCTGACTGTTTTCTCCGGCTGCAGAATCCTGCGGCAGTTGTTCTGTTTCCCCTTCTAAAGATCCCTGGACAGGCTGCCCTGCTTCCTCTAAAGAAGCATCCTGCTCCGGCTGTTCCTCCCCACAGCTTTTCGTACTGTAGCCTGGCCCGGTTATGCGGGTTTCGTCTTCTCCCTGTCCCTCTGGCCTGGGCTTTACTCCTGGGGTTTCCGATACTACGCCGTTTTCATCTACCCATCTGGCGCCTCCTGGCCCTTTCTCCACATCAATCCACTGATTGCGGGGCAGCTCCTGCTCCGGCTGTTCTTCTGCCATTGCCGGAATCGACCATGCCAGCGCTATAGCTGCAGCTGTCATGCAGATCATTCCTGAAAATTTCCGGTTCACCCTGCTCAAATATGTCTCCTCCCCTGAATCTTTCCGATCCAAATAATTGTCCTGCTGGATAATTATGTCACCTGCAGTCTTCTCCTAGAGTAATCGAAATATCCCAAAAAAGCAAGCCGCTAAATGCAATCTTAAATAATCTTAAAGATTTGGATGCCTGTCTGCCAGGCTGTTCCCAAGCAGGCAAAAAGGAGCTGTCTCCTTTAACAGCTCCTTTTCCCGTGTTTTGTTATTCCGTTATAAATCCTGCCGCCCAATTAACGATGTGAGTTCCGTCTGCAGCCTGAGGATTATTGTTCAGTGTGTAGATCCAGGACCAGTGGTTGCTGTACTGTACTTCTGTCATCTCTCCGTCCTGATCATAATCTTCCGCAAATCTTAACTTGTCATCCTCGGTAGTATCATACAGAGACAGCTTGTATGTGCCGTCAGATGTCTCATATGTGGTAAAATCAGAATTCTGCTCCAGTTCCTGTTTCACAGTCGTTTCTGTTACTTCCTGCCCCTCTGTCAGAATATTGAACAGTCTCTTAGAGCACTCGTCTGTTGCCACTACGCTGTCGGTTGCGCCCTGTACCAGCCATATAGGAACACCGCTGTCTTTAATAGCCTTCAGTTCCTCATCCGTTGGCGTCTCGCCGCCTCTGTCGCTGGCTACATCATATGCCGGACAGTTGATCATTGCCGCCGCAAACAGCTCCGGATGAGCTATCAGCATTCTGGATGTCATATAGCCGCCTGCAGAACATCCTGCCACAACAACCTTTTTGGGATTAATCTTATAGGTTTCCACCGCTTCCCTAATCTCGTCAGCCGCCTTGTCAAGCAGCCCGTCTCTCTGTGCATAGTACCAGGTGTCCGGCGCCTGAAAAGCCATTACATGGGCGCCTGAAAAGATCTCCTGAAACTCGTCGGATGCCCATGCAACGCCGCCTCTGTTGCCAAGGATCTGTGCCACATTGTTGTCAGATTCCAGAAGGTCGCCTTCTCCGTTTCCATGGAACCATACAACAAGCTTATCCACATCTGCGCCTGCGTTATAGAACTGATAATTAATCCCGTCCTCCACAAGAACAGATTCAAATTTGGCTGTCTCGTCATCTTCTACTGTATTATCACAGGTATATTCCGCTGTATACGCTTCCTCCAGCACCGTGCCGTCAGCTGCAGTCAGGGTAATCGGTTTGTTCTGGGTAATGGTGTAGGTCAAATCAGCAGGATAGTTTCTGGATCCGGATGTATACGCAAGGGTTGCCCCTTCTGATTCATCAAAATAAAGGATCACCTTCTGCCCGTCGGTTTCTGCCTTCACAATGGCCCGGTCAATGTCATAGTCACCATAACTTTCCAGCTCCGTGCCTTCCAGAAATTCTTTCGTAGATGCCACAGCATGAACGGTAAAGGTATCTTTGTCCACATCAGCAGCCTTTTTGCTGTCACCAAAGTCAATTGCCAGACGGCTGACCACCTGCCCTGCGTCCGTAACCGTCCCATATAACTGACAGGCATAGCTGTCTGCACTTTCTTTGACTTCGCTTTCTGTCTCCGTCTTTGCCTCTGTCTCAGCCTTAGTGGTTTCCTGAGCTTCTGTCTGGGTTTCTGTTTCCGCCTGGGTCTGAGCCGCAGTGGTTTCCTGTCCGCCGTTATTACATCCGGCCAGCACCGATGTTGCCATTGCGCAGATCAGCATTGCAGATATTGCTTTTTTCATATTGCATCCTCCTTTTGGCTGCCTTTCGGACAGCCCCTTTTGTGATTCCCTTTTTGCATATTTATGATACCATATAAAATGTCACATTTCATCTCTACGTTTTTGCCAGCAGCCTGCATATGTTTGTCAAAGAAAATGCAGAATCTTGCACTTATGCCAAATCTTGCAGAATGGGTTCTTCCATTGGTTTTTTTCGCTGCTGTCTACAGGTTCCGCTTGCAGTTGCCACTTATTTATGCTAAGTTAAATGCAAAAACAGGCTGGATTTAGGGAGGGCGCCATAGTCATGAAAAAGGCATTTAACTGTCTGATAGTATTGTTTTCTGTTTTTTTCTGGGGCTTTTTCTTTCTGGTCCTGCAGTTTGACAGTCCAAAGCCTGCAGACACTTTCTATGATTACCGTTTTACTTTTATCAGCCCTTTTGCCAATGCAGGATATTGGGGCAGCACGGCCCGGGGAATGATAGAGGCGGATCAGGCATACGGCACTAATACAAAATTTGTAGGTTTTATGCAGTCTGATTCTTCCTCTATGAGCCAGGCTATCCAGTCGGAAATCCGCTGCTGTCCTGACGGGCTTATTACCGCAGGAAACAGTGACCCAATGGTGATCAGCGCTCTGAAAGAAGCCCATAATGCCGGCATTCCCATTGTGCTCATTGATAATGACTGCCTCGATGTTGACCGGCTCTGCTATATAGGAGCCGACAACTATGAGATGGGGCAGCTGGCAGGAAAAAGCATTACTGCAGATCTCTCTGTGCCGCTCTATGCGGCAGTAATTATTGGCAACTCTTCCGTTGAAAACCAAAGACTGCGGCTTCAAGGATTTCAAGACGAACTGGCCCTTCACCCTGACTGCCATATAGAAGCCGTTCTGGAAGCTGATTACAGTCTTCTCAATGTACGCCAGATGCTTCCCTGCCTTCTGAAAGAGAATCCCAAGATCAATGCTGTTTTCTGCGCCGAAGGGTACTCTTCTATTATTGCCGGCGAGATCCTTACTACCATGGGAAAGGAATACGACAATATGCGGGTGGTAGTTTCCGGCAATACAGAAGAAATCCTGAATCATGTAGCATCAGGGCGGTATATTTCCACTATCATCCAGGAATCTGATGCCATGGGAGTCAAGGCGGTGGAAGTACTGAAAAACTATCAAAATGGGATTGTTCCTGAACATGATGTGATTTATATTGACAATATTACCGTAACCCAAAAAAATCTGGACAACGTAACGGCATATGAAAGCGAGGGAGTCACATGGCATTTATACAATGGAAATCTTCTGCGGATACCACAAAGCGAAAATTAAATACCTTTTTCGCACAGAATATTTTCTTTGTATTTCTTCTTGCCGTTTCCACGATCCTGTTCTGCATTCTGTCCAACCTGCGGTACAGACAACTGGGAGAGCAGCAGCTGGAGCTGCACTATTTCTATCAAAACCTGGAAAATCTCCACTTCCAGCTGACCGATTATGCCACCAAGGGAGACAATGCCGTATTATCTTCCGGGAGAGCTTCCTTGTCCGGCCTTAGACATTCCGTAACCGTTCTTGGAGATATTAAAATAAATCCAGTCTACCAGCGTGACATTTCAGACACAAAGCTGATGCTTGAGCATTACGGCCAAGCCCTGGAGGAGGTTTTGTCCTGTATGCAGCCAGAGCAGCGCACTGAGCCATACTATAGGGCAGACGGCATCTACCATACCATAAACGCAGCATTCCGCAGCCTTAATTTTCAGATTCTGGAACACACCCATATACGCATGGAAAATCTTCAGGTTACACAGAAAACATTTTTTACACTGATCGCTGTTTTCCTTATTTTTATGATTGGGGTAGATATTATTTACTCTATCCGCCTTTCCCACTCCATTGTAGATCCAATAGCAGAGCTGACTTCCTCCATTCAGGGGTACAGTCTGAAAAATCTGGAAGACTACAGGGAGGTTGCGCTTCATTTTGCATCTAATAAAGAAATGAATATTCTGGTGGGGGTCTTCAATTCCATGCTAAAGACCATTCAGGGGCAAATGGAAAAGATCCGTGAACATGCGGACATCGAAATCAGGCTTCACCAAAAGGAAGTGGAAAACCTCCAGATTACCAATCTGTTAAGAACCAGCGAACTGAAGGCTCTGCAGATGCAGATTAATCCTCATTTTCTGTTTAATACTTTAAATATGATTTCTCAGACCGCCTATGTGGAAGAAGCCGAGCAGACCTCCCTGCTTTTGGATTCCACAGCTGCTCTTTTGCGGTATGCCCTGGATTTCGCCGTAAGGGAAGTGTCTCTGTCCAAAGAAATGGAAAACCTGGGTATTTATGTATCCTTGCTGGAATACCGCTTTGGAAACCGCATTCATTTTACATTTGACTTAAATGAGGAATTCCACAATATTATGGTTCCAGCCCTGATTCTCCAGCCCCTTGTGGAAAATGCCATTACCCATGGAGTCGGCATGTATTTAAAAGATGGAAAAGTAAGCATCTGCACAGAATATGATTCCTTAAATCATATGGGAATCATTCGGATCATTGACAATGGCCTGGGGCTTGAAAAGCAGGAAT
>CATLBO010000080.1 GCA_949879025.1 uncultured Hungatella sp.
AGAGAGGATGCCATGCGTACCATTGATACAGTGGAAAAATGGCAGAAGAAGCTTTACAAGAAATACGGAACACACTTTATTCATGCCAGCGACGAGTTCTATATTCTGGCTGGGCGCAAAATGCCTGAGGCAGAGCGATATGACGGATATATCCAGCTGGAAAACGGGGTAGGCATGATCCGGCTTATGACTGAGGAAGTCAGCAGTGCACTGAATGATATGGAGGGGGACAGCAGGCAGGAGGAACTTTCCATCGCTACCGGGATTTTGGTTTATGATTACCTGAAAGGGTATGTGGAGGAGATCCGGACGAAGTTTCCGGGGATCACAGTGCATCTGTACCCCATCGTTAATGAATTTTTCGGGGAGAGTATTACGGTCAGCGGCCTTATAACGGGGCAGGACTTAATCAGACAGCTTCAGGGCCAGGATTTGGGGAAACGGCTTCTCTTGCCGGCATGCATGTTCCGCAGCGGAGAGGAGGTATTCCTGGATGATGTTACCAGGGAAGAGGTAAAAACCGCTTTACAAGTGCCGGTGGATATTGTAAAATCAAGCGGATATGATTTTGTGGATGCAGTTTTGGGACTTGGAGGGGAAGAAGAGGATGCGTGCCGGCACGGGGAGTATGAGCTGGAAGACACAGCTGATGCAGACCTGCGCACTTAAACGGTTACAAACCAGGGAAAAGGAGATAATATATGAGTAAACCGATTGTTGCAATCGTGGGCCGTCCCAACGTGGGAAAGTCCGCATTGTTTAATGCTATTGCCGGGGAGACCATATCCATTGTAAAGGACACGCCGGGAGTTACCAGGGACAGGATCTATGCAGACTGCACCTGGCTGGATATGAATTTTACATTGATCGACACAGGGGGCATTGAGCCGGACACAGACGACATTATTCTGGCTCAGATGCGGGAACAGGCGGAGATTGCCATTGCCACGGCGGATGTGATTATTTTTATGGTGGATGTGCGCCAGGGGCTGGTGGATGCGGACTTCCGGGTGGCGGACATGCTGCGTAAGTCCAAGAAGCCGGTGATCCTGGTGGTTAACAAAGTGGACAGCTTCCAGAAGTTCGGCAATGACGTATACGAATTTTACAATCTGGGAATCGGCGAGCCGGTGGCCGTATCAGCTGCGTCAAGGCTGGGAATCGGTGACATGCTGGATGAGGTCAGCCGTCATTTCGGCTCCCAGCATCTGGAGGAAGAGGAGGATGACCGCCCGAGAATCGCCATTGTGGGAAAGCCTAATGTGGGAAAATCTTCCATTATCAATAAGCTGACCGGGGAAAACAGGGTGATTGTTTCTGACATTGCAGGAACTACCAGGGATGCAGTGGATACGCAGGTTATCCACGGCGAGACAGAATATGTGTTTATTGATACGGCTGGCCTTCGCAGAAAGAACAAGATTAAAGAGGAACTGGAGCGGTACAGCATTATCCGGGCCGTGACGGCAGTGGAGCGGGCCGACGTGGTGGTGCTGGTCATTGACGCAGTGGAAGGGGTCACAGAGCAGGACGCCAAGATTGCCGGCATTGCTCATGAGCGGGGAAAGGGTGTGATCATTGCCGTAAATAAGTGGGATGCCATTGAGAAGAATGACAAGACCATGAATGAGTTCACCAAAAAGATCCGCAATACCCTGTCTTTTATGACATATGCGGAGATTATTTTTATTTCGGCGCTGACAGGGCAGCGGCTTGGGAAGCTGTTTGCCACCATTGACATGGTAAGGCAGAATCAGAATATGAGGGTTTCCACAGGAGTGCTGAACGAGATTATGACCGAGGCAGTGGCTCTGCAGCAGCCTCCGTCAGATAAAGGAAAAAGGCTGCGGCTATACTATATTACCCAGGTGGCAGTAAAACCTCCCACATTTGTGGTTTTTGTCAATGATAAGAAGCTGATGCATTTTTCTTATACCAGGTATCTGGAAAACAGAATAAGGGAAGCGTTTGGGTTCAGAGGAACGGCCCTTAAATTTATTATTAGGGAGCGGTCCGGAAAGGATGCATAAGGTGCGAGAATATGGAACGATTAGTTTGTCTGGTGATGGGGTATTGTTTTGGGCTGTTTCAGACAGGATATCTGTACAGCAAGGCCCATAATGTGGATATTAAGAAAGAGGGAAGCGGCAACTCAGGAAGTACCAATGTGCTGCGGGTCATGGGCGTAAAGGCGGGAGCCATCGTTTTTCTGGGAGACTGCTTTAAAACGGTGTTTGCCTGTCTGGCAGCCAGGCTTTTGTATGGCGGGCAGCCGGATATGGTAGGGCTTTTGGTGCTGTATGCGGCCTTTGGAGCGATTCTTGGGCACAATTATCCGTTTTACATGCATTTTAACGGGGGGAAGGGGATTGCCTGCACGGCAGGGCTTCTGGTTTCCATTGACTGGAGGCTGACTCTTATCTGCCTGATTGTGTTTGCGGTGATTGTCGCAGCAACCAGATATGTGTCTCTTGGCTCTCTGGTGGTGGTAAGCATTTTCCTGGCCTGGATGGTGGTGTTCGGCATGATGGGGGAGTACAAAGTAAGGGCAAGCCTTCTGCCGGAGTTCTATGGGGTGGCAGCCTTGATTGCGGCTCTGGCGTTTTTACGGCACAGGGCCAACCTAAAAAGGCTGTTTTCTGGGACGGAAAATAAGATTGGGGTAAGGAAGAAGTAGGAGGCGTTATGGCGAAAATAGGGATTATCGGTGCAGGAACCTGGGGGACAGCCCTGGGTCTTCTGCTATATAGGAACGGGCATCAGGTGACATTGTGGTCAGCTTTTGAGGAGGATGCAAAAAACCTTGCTGAAAACCGGAAACACAAGAACCTTCCAGGGATAAAGCTGCCTGGGGAAATGGCATTTACGGCTTCCATGGAGGCTGCCATGGCGGACAAGGAAGCAGTGGTATTGGCTGTGCCTTCCATCTATGTCAGGTCAACAGCCAGACTTATGTCTCCCTTTTGCAGAAAGGGTCAGATAATTGTCAATGTGGCTAAAGGGATTGAGGAATCTACGCTTATGACGCTGTCACAGGTTATTGAAGAAGAACTTCCCCAGGCCCAGGTAACGGTTTTGTCAGGGCCAAGCCATGCGGAGGAAGTGAGCCGGGGAGTTCCCACAACCTGCGTGGCAGGAGCAGCGTCAAAGGATCAGGCCCAGAAGATTCAAAATCTGTTTATGGGCCCTGCTTTCCGGGTGTATATCAGCCCTGACATGCTGGGGATTGAACTTGGGGGAGCCCTGAAAAACGTAATTGCCCTGGCAGCGGGAATCGCAGACGGGCTGGAATACGGAGATAATACCAAAGCGGCACTGATTACCAGAGGAATCCGGGAGATTGGGCGTCTGGGAATGAAGATGGGCGGAAAGTTTGAGACTTTCAGCGGGTTATCAGGCATCGGTGATCTGATTGTCACCTGCGCCAGCATGCACAGCCGCAACCGGCGGGCCGGGATTCTCATTGGCCAGGGATATACGATGGAGGAGGCCATGAGAGAGGTCAATATGGTGGTGGAGGGCGTGTATTCGGCCAAAGCCGCATGGAAGCTGGCAGAGAAATACCAGGTGCCTATGCCCATTGTGGAGCAGGTCAATCTGGTTCTGTTTCATGGGAAAGACCCGGCTTTGGGAGTACAGGAGCTGATGATGCGGGATAAGACAAGCGAAACGGATACAGAGATGTGGGGAGAACAGGCAGAGAGATAATGGGTTCTGCAAGGTTATACCAACCATAACTTTTCTGTATGGCTTTACCATGGCAAAAGGAGGAAGCGGCAAAGTAAAAGTGTTGACAAGTGAAAACGTTGAAGCTATAATGTAAAAAGTTTTACACAAAATGTCTGCATAATTTTGAGGAGGAGTACATTATGAAAAAACTGATTACATTAGGATTAACGGCAGCCATGGTTGCTTCTTTAACTGCCTGCGGCTCCGGAAACGGCGGCGACGCCACTACGGCAGCTGGTAAAACAGAGACTGCAGCGGCAGGAGAGGCCGGTACAGCAGAGGGCGCATTTAAGATCGGCGTTATCGGTCCTTTGACCGGGCCGGCTGCCGCATACGGCATCGCAGTGCAGAACGGCGCTGACCTGGCAGTGAAGGAGATAAATGCCGCAGGCGGTGCAAACGGCATTATGTTGGAGATGAATGCTCAGGATGACGAGCATGATCCCCAGAAATCCGTGAACGCTTACAATACCTTGAAAGACTGGGGCGCCCAGGCTATTGTAGGGTCCACCACTTCTGACCCCTGTATTGCAGTGGCAGCAGAGACTTCCAATGACAATATGTTCCAGATTACTCCGTCCGGTTCTGCAGTAGAGTGCGTGGCTCCGGAGAATGTATTCCGTGTCTGCTTTGCTGACCCGGATCAGGGAACGGCTTCTGCAGTTTATATCGGCGAGCATAAGCTGGCAACCAAAATAGCGGTTATCTATGACAGCTCCACAACTTATTCTTCCGGTATCCGCGAGGCCTTTGTAAAAGAAGCAGCAAACCAGGGACTGGAGATTGTGGCTGACGAGGCGTTTACTGCTGACAATGCCACAGACTTTTCCGTACAGCTGGACAAGGCGAAAGAGTCCGGCGCAGAGCTGGTATTCCTTCCTATTTATTACCAGGAGGCTTCAGTAATCTTAAAGCAGGCAAGCGATAAGGATTTTGCTCCTATCTTCTTTGGCTGTGACGGCATGGACGGCATTCTGACTGTTGAGAACTTTGACACTTCCCTGGCAGAGGGACTGATGCTTCTGACTCCTTTCTCCCCAACAGAGGAAAGCAGCAAGTCATTTACAGAAGCTTATGTTGCGGCATACGGAATTGAGCCTAACCAGTTTGCAGCAGATTCTTATGATGCGGTTTATGCCATTAAGGCAGCAATGGAGAAATCTGGAATTGCGGCAGACGCAGACTTTTCTGCAGTGTGTGACGCTTTTAAGACTGCCATGACAGAGATTACCATCGACGGACTGACTGGTGCAGGCATGACCTGGAATGCGGCAGGAGAGCCGGATAAGGCTCCTAAGGCTGTTAAGATCGTAAACGGCGTGTATGAGATGCAGTAACAAGCTGCTAAAGACTAATCTGAAGAGGGGCTGTCGCTATGACGGCCCTTCTTCCTTATAGAATGTACAGGTGCTGCCATTGCAATTCTATCACTGTTTAAAATGGTATAAAGCTGCTGTTTCGTAGGCACCGGGAACTGCGGCGACGTGGGTGGAGGCTGCTAAAGGGCCGTAATGTTTGTCTTGCGCATCAATTCCACCTATGATATAATTCGACATAATATTGTTTTCTATTTTAACCGAATGAAGGGGTGGATTCATGAGTTTTCTTTCTTACTTAATCAGCGGAATCAGCCTGGGCAGCATTTATGCCATTATTGCCCTTGGGTACACTATGGTATACGGGATTGCCAGGATGCTGAATTTTGCTCACGGAGATATTATTATGGTAGGAGGCTTTGCTATTTTCACCATGGTCAGTACACTGGGCATGGCGCCTATGGTGGGGATTCTGACGGCAGTGGCAGTGTGTACGGTTCTGGGCGTTACCATTGAGTTTGTGGCTTACCGTCCCTTAAGAGAGGCCTCTTCCCTGGCGGTTCTCATTACTGCCATAGGCGTCAGCTATCTGCTGCAGAACCTGGCATTGCTGATCTTCGGATCCAATGCCCGTCAGTTTACGTCTGTTGTTACCATACCGGGCCTGAAGCTGGCAGGCGGCAGGCTGTCCATATCCGGCGAGACCATTGTCACCATTATCGTGTGCCTTGTGATTATGGCAGGGCTGACAGCCTTTATCAATAAGACAAAGGTGGGTCAGGCCATGCTGGCAGTATCAGAGGATAAAGGGGCGGCTACCCTGATGGGAATTAATGTAAATAAGACCATAGCCATTACCTTTGCCATTGGTTCAGCTCTGGCGGCGGTTGCAGGAGCGCTGCTTTGTTCCACATATCCGTCCCTGACTCCTTATACAGGTTCCATGCCGGGAATCAAGGCTTTTGTGGCGGCGGTGTTCGGCGGCATCGGTTCCATTCCGGGAGCTCTGATAGGAGGGATTATTCTTGGAGTTGTGGAGAATCTGTCAAAAGCGTATATTTCATCCCAGCTGTCTGACGCAATTGTGTTCTCCATGCTGATTATCATTCTGCTTGTGCGTCCTACGGGTATTTTGGGCAAAAAGATCAATGAGAAAGTGTAGGTGTGTGTGATGAAGGCGAAGAAGAATAAAATACTGATTCAAAACGGCATTACATACGCCATGGTTATCCTTTTCTGGGCAGTGATCCAGATACTGTCTGCAGGTGGGCATGTGTCCAGCCTTATGAAGGGGCTTTTGGTTCCTCTGTGTATTTATGCCATCCTGGCAGTGTCTTTGAATCTTACGGTGGGAATCCTGGGAGAGCTGAGCCTGGGCCATGCAGGATTTATGTGCGTAGGGGCTTTTACAGGGGCTTTTTTTACCAGGTGCATGGAGGCAGCTATCCCCAGCGTAGGGGTAAGGTTTTTCTTTGCACTGATTGTGGGGGCAGCTGTGGCGGGAGTGTTCGGCATTCTCATCGGAATTCCGGTTCTTAGGCTGAAGGGAGATTATCTTGCCATTGTGACATTGGCGTTTGGGGAGATTATAAAGAATCTGATTAATGTTATGTTTATAGGAAAGGATTCCAGAGGATTCCATTTTTCCATTAAGGACAGCATGTCGCTGGGGCTGGAAGACGGGGGAGAGGTCATCGTCAAGGGGGCACAGGGAATTACAGGGACTCCCAGGGCGGCAACCTTTACCATTGGAATCCTGCTGCTTTTGCTGACACTGGCAATTGTTCTGAATTTGATTCATTCACGTACCGGGAGAGCCATTATGTCCATCCGTGATAACCGGATTGCTGCTGAATCCATTGGCATCAATATTACCAAGTATAAATTAATGGCATTCTCTATTTCCGCTGCCCTGGCAGGCATGGCAGGCGTCCTGTATGCCCACAGCCTGGCAACTTTGGCTGCCACGTCGGCAAACTTCGGCTACAACAAGTCCATTATGATCCTGGTGTTTGTGGTTCTGGGAGGCCTGGGTAATATCCGGGGGTCAGTAATTGCGGCTATTATTCTTACGGCGCTTCCGGAGCTTCTCAGAGGGCTTAATGATTACCGTATGCTGATCTATGCCATTGTGCTTATTGTGATGATGCTGTTTAATTCCAGTCCAAAGGCCATTGAGATGCGGGGCGTCATGATGGACAGACTCAGGCATAAAAAATCTGCTGCGAAGGAGGCTTGATGAACATGGCAATGTTGGATGTAAAGAACCTTGGCATTTCCTTTGGAGGCCTGAAGGCAGTGGACAATTTTAATGTGACCATCGAGAAGGGGGAGCTGTATGGGCTTATCGGCCCTAACGGTGCAGGGAAGACCACGGTGTTTAACCTGCTGACAGGGGTGTATAAGCCGGATATGGGTTCTATCTGTCTGGACGGGAAAAATATTACAGGAAGAAAGACCATTGAGATCAACCAGGACGGAATTGCCAGGACATTTCAGAATATCCGGCTGTTTAAGGAGCTAAGCGTTCTGGACAATGTAAAGGCAGGGCTTCATAATCACCATCCCTATTCTACCCTGGAAGGGATTTTCCGTCTTCCCAGGTATTACAAAATGGAGCGGGAGATGAATGATCAGGCTATGGAGCTTCTGAAGGTGTTTGATCTGGATGGGGAGTATGATTACAAGGCTTCCAATCTGCCTTATGGCAAGCAGAGAAAACTGGAGATTGCCAGGGCGCTGGCTACAGATCCAAAGCTTTTGCTTCTGGATGAGCCTGCGGCAGGCATGAACCCTAATGAGACAGCGGAGCTGATGGAGACTATCCGCTTTGTACGGGAGAAATTTGACATGACTATCTTGCTCATCGAGCATGACATGAAACTGGTTTCCGGTATTTGTGAGAAGCTGACCGTGCTGAATTTCGGCCAGGTGCTGACTCAGGGGGACACATCAAACGTGCTTAATGACAAGCGGGTTATTACGGCATATCTTGGAGAGTAGGAGGAGAGGACGTTATGGCAATACTGGAGGTTAAGGATCTGGAAGTCTATTATGGCGTCATCCAGGCCATTAAGGGAATCTCTTTTGAAGTGAACCAGGGAGAAATTATTGCCCTTATTGGGGCAAACGGCGCAGGAAAGACCACTACCCTGCAGACTATAACAGGATTGATTCCGGCCAAGGCAGGAAAGATTCTATATGAGGGAAATGACATTACCAGAATTGCCAGCCATAAGCTGGTATCCATGGGCATGGCCCATGTTCCCGAGGGCCGGAGGGTGTTTGCCCAGCTGACTGTGCTGCAGAACCTGAAGCTGGGAGCGTATACCAGGAAGGACAAAGGGGAAGTGGAGGAGACGCTGAAAAGCATCTATACCCGTTTTCCCAGGCTGGAAGAGAGGAAGAACCAGGCGGCAGGAACTTTAAGCGGCGGGGAGCAGCAGATGCTTGCCATGGGACGGGCACTGATGTCCCATCCGAAGCTGATCGTTATGGATGAGCCGTCCATGGGGCTTTCGCCTATTTATGTCAATGAGATTTTTGATATTATTAAGGAAATCAATGACAGCGGCACAACTGTGCTTCTGGTGGAGCAGAACGCAAAGAAGGCTTTGTCCATTGCTCATAAGGCTTATGTGCTGGAGACTGGGAAGATCGTGCTTTCCGGGGATGCGAAGGAACTGATGAATGACGATTCGGTAAAGAAGGCTTATTTAAGCGAGTAAGACCATGTGTGCTTTTGAAACAGCAGCAAAGAATCTCCCCCGGCAGCGGATGAAAAGGCCAGCGCTTGGGGGAGATTGGCATGGGAGGCCGGGGACGGCAGAAGGAAGGTTATTATTCATATGAGAAACAGCTGGAATAAGGAAGGAAAAAGAAGATATTTTGCGAAAACAGCAGCGGTTCTGGCCTTTGGGATCTTTGGCCTGGGAACCATGACTGCCATGGGGGCGGTGAACCAGACAGGGCCAGGGATGCCCAGGGAGTCTTTTCAGGCAGAGGAGTTTGTGCTTCCTCAGGAGGCCAGGGTTTTGGTGGTAGTGGAAGGAACCGGTGACAGCAGCTGCCAGGTGTATGCCTATGAAAAGACAGAGAACGGATGGGAGAAAAGGCTGGAAACGCCGGGAATCCTGGGGAAAAACGGCATGAGCAGCAACAGAGTGACGGGGGATAAGACAACTCCCATAGGTGTATTTCAGATGAATACCCCTTTTGGACAGGGAGAGGCTTTAGAGGGATTTCCGGATAATTATATTAAGGTGAAAGAAAGCCATGTCTGGTCTGATGATTTGAATAAGCTGGTAGATGACGCTGCAGAAGAGGGGGAACATGTGGGAACCTCGGCTTACCAGGGATACTATGATTATGTCCTGGATGCTGGGTTTAATCCCAAGGCAGTTGAAAAGAAGGGCAGTGCGCTGTTCCTTCACTGCTGGGTGCCCGAAGCTGTCAGCACCGGCGGATGCGTGGCTATTCCCAAAGAGCATATGGAAACGGTTATGCGGCTTTACGGTTTCTACGGTGACGGTGCATGCTATATTGCCCAGGCGCCGAAGGGAACATTTTCTCTGCTCTATGAGTCTTATGGAGTAAATGACGGATTGTCGCCGGATGGTGATTTTGGAGTATAGATTGAGTAATAAAAGCAATAACGCATAACTTTGCACCCCCTTGCATATACTTTAGAAGCACAGCAAGGGGGTATATTTATGGAGCAGTTTTCTGTATACAAAGATATTAAGGCGAGAACCGGAGGTGAAATTTACCTGGGAGTGGTGGGCCCGGTGCGGACGGGAAAGTCTACGTTCATTAAACGGTTCATGGAGCTTATGGTGCTTCCGGAAATGGATGATGAGCATACAAGGACTCAGGCCAGGGATGAACTGCCGCAGAGCGCAGCAGGAAAGACCATTATGACTACGGAACCTAAGTTTATTCCGAAAGAGGCGGCTCAGGTGGCCTTGGGAGACGGGATAGACGTTCAGGTGAGGCTGATTGACTGTGTGGGCTTTATGATCGACGGGGCTGCTGGGCATATTGAAAATGACAGTGAGCGGCTGGTGAAGACGCCGTGGTATGACTATCAGATTCCGTTTACCAAGGCAGCCGAGATTGGAACCAGAAAAGTAATTACGGATCATTCTACCATAGGGATCGTGGTGACTACAGATGGGACAATCGGGGACATTAAGCGTCCTTCCTACATTCCGGCAGAGGACAGAACGGTCAATGAGCTGAAGGAATTGGGGAAACCTTTTGTCATGCTCCTTAACTCGGTTAAGCCGTTTTCTGATGATACAAGACAGCTGGCAGCGGAGCTGAACAGCAAATACGGGGTTTCAGTGCTTCCGGTAAACTGCGAGCAGCTTAAAAAGGATGATATATTACATATTTTGGAAGTGGTGCTAAAGGAATTTCCAGTAACCCAGCTGAACTTTAAGATTCCTAAATGGCTGGAAATACTGCCGTCGGATCACTGGCTGAAAGCCGGAGTGATACAGGCGGTGAAGGATCTTATGGGCAAGGTAAACCAGATGAAAGACGTGACGAAAGCCTTGTCTGAGGTAGTGACAGATGTGGTGCGGGGAATGAAAGCGGATCGTATGGATCTGTCTGACGGAACTGTGGCAGTGGACGTTAATGTGGATGATCATTATTATTATGATATTCTAAGCGATTATGTTGGGATTCCCATTAGCGGGGAGTACCAGCTGATGCAGCAGCTCCGCAGCCTGGCCAGAATGAAGCAGGAGTATGAGAAGGTGCAGAATGCCATTACCCAGGTGCGTCTTCGGGGCTATGGGGTGGTAACGCCTGAAAAGTCGGACATCATTCTGGATGAACCTCAGGTTATCCGCCACGGCAATAAGTACGGGGTGAAAATGCGTGCAGAGGCGCCGTCCATTAACATGATAAAAGCTCACATTGAGACAGAGATTGCGCCTATTGTGGGAAGCCAGCAGCAGGCGGAAGATCTGATTGCATATATTAAGCAGAATGCCAGAAACAGCGACGAAGGGATCTGGAATACAAATATTTTCGGGAAGTCTATTGAACAGATTGTGGAGGATGGGATTCAGGCGAAAGTGTCACAGCTGACCGAAGACTGTCAGATGAAACTGCAGGATACCTTGCAGAAAATTATAAATGACAGCAAGGGCGGGATGATCTGCATTATTATCTAGGGTCAAGTGTTTTTGAGCAGGAAGTAATTATTGAAAAAACGGATATTTCCTGGTATACTTAAACAATCGGCATGAGGCCCTTATGTCAATGGCCATTTCATCAGAACGGATTGAAGAACTGACGGCTCTTATGGGTGGTGAGGAAATAATTCCATAAGGAAACAGAGGCATCTGCTTTTAGCGGATGCTTTTTTGATACAAGGATTAGGCCAAAGCTGGTGCAGGGGACATAACAGGGAAGGCGGGAGAAGAATGTGCGGGATAAAGCTTGAATCTATTTACAGAGAAGTCTTTCCCTTTTGGGAGAAGATATCAGATACTGACAGGGAATATATCTGCCAGAATTCTTATGGCGTCACGTATTCTAAGGGAAAGAATATTCATGACAGCAGCGAGTGTTCCGGAGTGATCCTTGTGAGATCCGGAAGCCTCAGACTTTACATAATGTCGGATGAAGGAAAGGATATTACGCTTTACCGCCTGCATAAAGGAGACTTGTGCATGCTGTCTGCTTCCTGCGTATTGTCTGCCATTACCTTCGACGTGTTTGTAGATGCAGAGGAGGACAGCCAGTGCTGTGTGATCAGCGGACCCGCTTTTGCGGCAGTATCAGAGCGGAATCCGGATATCCGGATCTTTGCACTGGAAACTGCAGTCAGCCGTTTTTCGGATGTTATGTGGGTTATGCAGCAGATCTTGTTTATGAGCATGGATAAACGACTGGCAATTTTCCTTTCTGATGAAGCTGCGCGGATCGGCTCAGATACCATTGCATTGACACACGGGCAGATTGCCCGGTATATGGGATCTGCCCGTGAAGTGGTGTCCAGAATGCTGAAATATTTTGCCAGTGAGGGTATTGTGGAGGCGGCAAGAGGCGGCGTCACAATCCTGGATAAAAAGCGTCTCCGAAAATTAACCGTTTAACATGGCAAGAATTTCTGCTTTAGGCCTTGCGCCTGCTGACTGGCTTATAACTTTTCCGTTTTTGATCACTGCCAGGGTGGGGATGCTTAAGACATTGAATTTCTGGGCCAGTTCAGGCTCTTTGTCTACATTGATCTTGCCTATAAGGTATTGGGGATTTTCCTGTGCGATTTCCTCCACAATGGGGGATACCATACGGCAGGGGCCGCACCAGTCGGCATAGAAATCCAAAAGTACGGGTTTGCTGCTGGTTTTCACAGATTCAAAGTTATTTTTGTTTACAATAAGTACTGACATAATTATTACCTGCCTTTCTTTTGATTGATTACAGTGTATCATTTTCTGGTTGCTGTTTCGGTGATGCAGTTACATTTTTTGCTTTGCATATCAGCTGGGTCATGGTGCCCATGGGGCAGTACACGCACCAGGAGCGGGGCTTAAACAAAATCATAGTAATAAAACCGAGTATGGTGGAGGTAAGCATTACGCTGTAGAAACCAAAGGCAAACTGTGCCACGCCGTTTGAAAACAGGGTGCCATGGTATGCCCAGTGCCATGGAAGCTTAAATGTCCACAGAAGCGTTACCACGGTGCGGAGATTTCTGGCTCCGGCAAAAACCAGCCAGGTATTCCACAGCATAAGGAAGAACATTATGAAGAAAAAAATCAAAAACCCATATCGGAAATAGCTGGATTTCATCCATTTAGGGATATCTTTTTTGCGGGATAGCCCGAATCTGCCGCCTATAAGGGCAAACAGCTGCCCTCTGCCGCAATATTTATTGCAGTAGGCCTTATTTCCTTTTGCAATGGCTATGAAGAGAGGGATAAAAAAGCATAAGAGCCCCAGCCATGCAAAAAGAATATTGAAGAATCCAAGAATCAAGTAAGTAAGGGAAACAATCCAAAGGTAATCATACCAGTTCTTTTTTCGTTTCATTTTTCACCATTCCTTTCCAAACGCAGGCAGAACATGAAAAGTTGCTTTTATCCATCTGCCTCTACCAATAAGATGATGTTGGCCGGGCATTCTTTCGCACATTTTCCGCATCCCACGCATAATTCTTTATCAATGGAGGCATGGATGCCTTTTGGGATGGAAATTGCATTTCTTGGACACACTTTTATGCAGCATCCACAGGCCACGCATTCTCTGATACTGACAACCGCTTTTCTTTTGGCCATAGTAAAAACTCCTTTTGATTTTTTATTTAGTATATAGGGAAAGTATTTTTTAATCGGTGATGAAGTCACAGAAAGGTTACAGGAGGAAGAGATTAGGCAGATTAAGAGGTTGCGGTCAAATTGAATAGGATCTTGAACTTTACATGCTTTCGTGGTATTATGTTATCGTCATATGTCGGAAATGGAGGTGGATATATGGCAAGACCGATCCGGTGCAGGAGAATCTGTTTTGAACCGCGGTATGACAGCTTTGCCCCATGGGGCGTGAAAGGCGGGGAGCAGGTTCTGCTGGCTGTGGATGAGTTTGAGACAGTCCGTTTGGTTGATTATGAAAAAAGGACTCATGAACAGTGTGCCAGGCAGATGGGAATTTCCCGAACTACGGTGACAGAAATGTATGAAAGAGCCCGGACAAAGATTGCGGATTGTATTGTCAATGGAAAGACACTGTGTATTTCCGGCGGAAACTATACGCTTTGTGACGGCTCTGCCAAAACGTGCTGCGGCAAAACATGCAGCAGGGCAGAATATGCGGCAGAAACTGCCGGGAAAAGAAAGGAAGAGAGAATGATGAAAATTGCAGTTACTTTTGAGAATGGAAACGTATTCCAGCATTTTGGACATACGGAACAGTTTAAGGTTTATGAGATTGAGGATGGAAAGGTTACAGGCACACAGGTGATGGATACCCAAGGCAGCGGCCATGGGGCACTGGCAGGACTGCTTTCTGAATGGAACGTGGATACGCTGATCTGCGGAGGGATCGGGGCAGGTGCACAGATGGCGCTGGCAGAAGCGGGAATCCGTCTTTACGGCGGCGTGTCCGGAAGTGCAGATGAAGCAGTGAATGGGCTTCTTGCAGGCAGCCTTTCGTTTAATCCCAATGTCCGCTGCGATCATCATGGACAAGGGCATCACCATGGTGACGGACATCACTGCGGGGAAAACAGGCACGGATGCGCAGGCCATGGGGGCAGATGCCAGTAATGAATGCTGTGGATGACAGGTTTCAGAACTTATGGAGATGGAGAGAAATCTGTTGACATGAGAAAAACGCCAAAGTAAAATAGGGGGAAAGTCTGCAGATGTTTTAAGGAGCATGAAAAGGAAGGAAAAATTTATGAAAATTGTTTGCTCTCCAGCAGGGATCGTGAACCCGTATTGCCCGGGACAGGGGATTATGGATATGGCAAATGCAGGGTTTGCCCATATGACCCTGGACTTAGATCTATGCTGTCCGGCCAGTGAGCTGGAGGACTGGGGCCGGGAAGTGCCTCTGCCTGATGGCAGGAACTTTGCGCCTGTATCACACAAGCCTGAGGAAATGAGACGGATTTTTCACAAAACCATAAGCCTGTGCCAGGAGAACCGGATTCGGATTCCCATTGCCAAAGCCCCTCATCTTCCAAGAAAAACGAAGCGGGAGGATATGACAGATAGGCTATTGGAGATTACCAAGGAGGCTGTAGAATACTGCGGCAGCATTGGCTGCGGCAGCATCATCGTACGTCCTCTGGAGTTTGGCAGGGGACAGATGGACGGATGGAGGATAAACCGCCCGTTTTTTCTTGGCTTGTCAGAGACCGCCTGCAGGAATCAGGTAATGATTCTGCTGGAGAATGGATTTTACAGTAAAAACGGAGGCATAATCCGAGGCGCATGTTCAGACGGAGAGACAGCAGCTCAGTGGATAGACAGCCTTAACCAAGAGGCAGGGGAGGAATGCTTTGGGTTTTGTCTGGATGCGGGCGTCTTAAGCCTCTGCGGCCAGGACATGGGCGAGATGGCAGCAGCCTTGGGAAAGAGGACAAAGGCAGTGGTGGTCCGGGACGGTGACGGCAGGAAGGAAGGCTCTATGCTGCCGTTTACCTCTGCCTGCGGCGGAAAGTCCCAGACAGACTGGATCGGACTTATACGGGGAATGCGGCAGCAAGAATTTGACGGACTGCTGGTTTTGAACATGTTCGATACTGCGGCTTCTTTTTCGCCTATTCTGCGTCCCGGACTGATGAGTTTTGCCAAGTCCGTGGCAGAGTACTTAAAATGGCAGATAGAGCTTGAGAACCTGCTGAGAAAGTACGATTCCATTGTGCTGTTCGGCGCAGGGAACATGTGCCGGAATTATATGAAATGCTATGGGAAAGAGCATATGCCTTTATTTACCTGCGATAACAATGAAAAGACGTGGGGCAGCTTTTTCTGCGGCCTTGAGGTAAAGCCGCCGGATGCTTTAAAAACGGTTCCTGAAAACTGCGGAGTTTTTATCTGCAACATTTATTATCGGGAAATTGAAAAGCAGCTGAAAGACATGGGGGTCAAAAACATTGAATTCTTTAATGACGAGTATATGCCGTCGTTTCATTTTGACAGGCTGAAGGAGGTAGAAGGTGCTGGAGATTGGCGTACAGACAAAGAACGTGGTTGAGGATGAAAATCCCAGGCATGGGTTTGAGATGCTGAAAAAGGCAGGATTTACCTGTGCGGATTTCAGCTTAAATGACTATCTTGCCAACAAGGATCTATACTGCTTTCAGGTCAATGATTTTTTTGACAAATCCAACAAGGAACTGGAAGCTTTTTTTTCGCCTCATAAAGCGGGAGCAAAAGCGGCGGGAATCCGGATTCACCAGATGCATATGCCATATCCCATGTATGTACCCGGAGGAAAACAGGAACTGAATGATTATCTGATGAATGTGGTGGCGCCGAAAAGCATGAATGTATGCGCCTTTTTTGGATGCAGATATATTGTGGTTCACGGTTTCAAGCTGGTGAGAAACCTGGGGGCGGAGGAGGCGGAGTGGAGGGAGACGGAGCGCTTTTTAGACAGCATTGCGCCTATGGCTAAGGAGATGGGGATCACCATCTGCATTGAAAATCTTTATGGGAACGCAGGGGGGCATATTGTGGAGGGACCATGCTGTAATGTGAGAAAGGCAGTCCGGAGAATAGATCAAATCAATGACAGGTATAAAGCAGAGGTGCTGGGATTTTGCTTTGATACGGGCCATGCTAATCTTGTAAGGCTTGATTTTGAGGAGTTTATGACAGCCCTTGACTTTCGGCTGAAGGTGTTTCACATTCATGACAACGACGGGGCGGCGGACCTTCACCAAATCCCTTTTACGTTTACAAAGACCCGGGAGAATCAGCCGTCTACAGACTGGCAGGGATTTATAAGGGGATTGAAGGCGATTGGGTTTCAGGGGGCGTTAAGCTTTGAGACGGCTCCGGTTCTCCATGCGTTTCCACAGGAAATGAAAGAGGATGCTCTGGCATTTATACGGAAGATTGGAGGGTATTTTGCGGCAGAGGGCAGCAAATAATGATATCTGAAAACAGGTGCTGCAGATGCGGGGCAGATTCGGCGGGACGATGATGTTATAAATTTAAAGATTTACAGTGGGGATAGAAATATAAAAAGAGTGGTCAAAACGTATAGGTTTTGGTCACTCTTTTTTTAACCATAAATTTTTCCATATCTTAATATATTATCGTCAAAAAATCAATATTCTTAACCTTCTTTCTTATGGAAAT